>CBDUAB010000065.1:0-8876 GCA_965365045.1 uncultured Planctomycetales bacterium | reverse complement strand
CAAAATCAAGCAGGGCATCCTGCACGCCGAGCAATCTGTCCGTGACGCAGCTGTCTCCCATTTTGCTATGGAGCACAGCGATGATCGGACCGTGATGCCTCTGGCATCCGAGGCTATCGATACGTATGGTTCTCAGGAAGCCTTTTCCGAAATCGATGCGCTGCAATCTCTTGCCCAGAGCGACCAGACGATCAGCTGGTTGACAAGCGAGGTCTCGCAAATTGGCGATCCAACAGATGATCAGCAGTGGGAATACGTTTCGGACTTATCTTGGATTCTGGCCGAGGCCGATGTCCACCTTCTGAAACGGCGTCGCAAAGACATCCTCGCGCTGCGATTTCTCAACGCCGATGCACGCGAGTCGATCCAGCAGAGAACGCGTCTGCTGTCGGTCGCGCCGGAGTCGTGCTGGAGGGAATTCGAGGAGTGCGGCCAGCAGCTGGGTGGGGGGCAGCCAAATTCAACGAATGTTCTTCGTCGAGCCTACCAATTGCTTGAAGTCATCTCGCATCACCCCCAGAAGTTCTCGGAGCGTCTGCTGTCCCTTCTTGCCGAAGATGCCGACCAGCGAGACATCGCCCGAGCCTGGATGCAGGCCTGTGCAATTCGCGGGGCTGGCCAAATGCGGCTGGCAGACGCAATTCCACACCTTGTCACGCTAGTACAAGCTAACCATGAGGAATGGGTGCGAGAAGACTGCGTGATTGCGCTTGCTCGAATTGGCGGTGACCCAGTCGTCAAGGCGGTGTGGAATGCGTGTGCGATTGCTCCGCCTGAGTTCCACGAGTATGCAGCATGGGTTTTAGAATCTGTCCATTGCGATCTAACCGTTGAAGCAGCGCAACACTTGTTGCAAGAATCCAGCGATCTGTCGACCAAGATCGCATACGGCTACGCACTGCTGTCCAATTTCGCAATTGATGGCATTGCACCGGTCCGCCACTTGATCCTAAGTCACGCGGATTCCGAAGGGATGGATGATTTGCGGCAGGCGTTGATTGCCGTGTGCACGCTCATGGAAGCCGAATTTTCCGAGTTGGAGAATTGGCGGGCGCAATTCCGAGAAGAAGAGAGTTTTCGCCAACAATGGCAGAGCCCAACGTTTCCGGTAGTCGACACTTGGAGCGCACCGCTCGGCGAGGCTAGCAAGCGAAAGCAAACCGCTGCCTCATCGCAACCTCCGCCGCTTCGATTTCCAAAGAATCCGCAGTTTCAAGGGATCCGCCGCAATGACGCGTGTCCCTGCAACAGTGGGAAAAAGTTCAAGAACTGTTGCATGCGTCGTCAATAGGATGCGCGTTCGCTCTTGTCGCTCACCACTTCGCAAAAGTCACGATAAGCGGACTGTCTCTGCGCATCCGTTGCCACGTTATCATCGTGAATTAGAACACCATAGCGCAGTCGTAGCGGTTTATCCTTACGAACGTAGACGCGGCTCTTCGCGCCATCGGTAAAAGCATTCACACCGAACGGATTGGCCGCGACAAAGCCATAATCACGGGCGTGCCACCAGCTTGCCCGGAAATTCTCCGGGTCCGGCATGATCATGACACCTACTTTGTGACCGTCGCCCTTGTGACCATTGACTGGGCCGTGGTAGTCGCACCAGTCGGCTTGTTTGCCCCATACTTCTTTGCCGTTGTGGCGGCCTTGGCTATCAACAATTTGGCCGCCTTGTTGGCGATCAACAGCGATTGGTGTTGCAACGCGCACGCCCAACCCCATCTCTTCTTGATCGCCAAAGTAAAAGTCTTTCTCTGCAACGCTAAACTGACTGTCCCAAACGAGCAGGTATCCAACCGTATTGGCGTAGATGTCGAACCGACAGCGTTCCTGACAGACGACCCGTTGACCGTCGGTGGATAGGTACTTGTTTTGAACGACGAACCAGCCGTGATTCGGCTCCGTCGTTACAAGTGCATCAATTCGTTCGTGAACAACTCGTGCCTTGAGACGCCAATAATCATGCCCGTCTACATCGCCGAAAGCCATCCACAGTCCCGGATGATAGTCGCCGTGATCCTGCGCATCGCCCGGCTGAGGTGGGTGATTCCGCGTAACTTGAACACCATTGGGAGCATGCACGTGGGCAAAATAAGGGCGAGAGATCTTTGGATCCCGAAATACATAAGTCGCAAAATGTTTGTCTCCCACCAAGATCTTGAGCTGCGACTCGCCACGCTCAAAGTGGATGTCATCTCCCTGGGACACGCTGCATATTGTCGTCACGCTCACCATTACGAGAATACAAGTCGAAAAAGCTAAACGGCCGAGCGTGACTCTCCGACAGTCGCAGAACGAAATTCGGAATTCGAATTTTTGCAGGCGTCTATTGCAGAATCGCGCGCGGTGATTTAGTGGCCGTGCCGCCACATGCCCCGCATTGCATTCTGAAATCGCTCTTCGCGTCATACTACTCTCAGCTTTCGACTCTCCATGAGCGTTAAGGCGAGCGGCAGATGAGAGTTTCCCGTGGGCGATGCTGCCAGCATCGGAACTGAAGCTGGCAGCTTCAGCCACGGCGGGTAAGTTCTCATCTGCCGATCGCCTAAGCGTTACTTGGAACTCCCCAATGGCCATCGCGATATCGGCGTCCGATCAGGGCGTTGGCTTGTTCGTCACCCACAATCTGCTCGGCCACCGGGTCAATCTGTAAACCGCGTCCAACTTTGACGGAAATATTCGCCAAGTGAACGAGTGCCACGGAATGGTGACCGATTTCGATATCGGCGTTAGGTCGGCGGCCGTTGCGAATCGCGTCGAGAAAGTCTCGCTGATGATCGTCCACGGCCAATCGCGCCGGCTCCTTCGGCCGGGCATCTTTGATGCGCCGGTCGCGATCCGCGTAGACTTCGAGCTTGCCGCGTTTGCTCACGAACATACGTCCCTCGGTACCAGGACATTTGGGTCACTTTTGTTACCGCACACAACGATCAATCCTTATCGCGCCAGGCTCGAATTATGGCGCTATTGTCCAGGTCTCCCAGGCCAATACGTTCCAATTCGGAAAGCAGGAAAGCATGTAATTTAGACAATGGCAAATCCTGTTCCAAGCGGCTGCCTTCTTCAAGAATCAATTGCACGTCCTTTAGATGTTGCGCAAGTCGAGCTTGCGTGCTGAAGTCGCCGGAGATCATTTTTTGGCCCTTGGTATCCATCACGCCCGAATAGGCCGCGCTGTCCTTGAGTGCCGATAAGGTCAGCTCGTCATCCAGCCCCATGGCCGATCCCAGTGCGAGTCCTTCGGCCAAAACGGCCCGATTGAGGCCCAACACCAAATTGCTCACCAGTTTCAGCCGTGACCCGTTGCCACTTCTACCGACATAGAGCGATTTCTGGGCAAGGCAACTAAAGAGATCACAGCAGCGGTCGTAGGCGGCGCGCAAACCGCCAACAAGCATCGTGACCTCGCCGCGACGCGCTTGCGCGCTGGAACCGGACACGGGCGCATCCAAATAATCGATGTCGCGTTGGGCAAACTTGCCCGCGAAAGTCTCGGCGTGACGTGGCGCGCCCGTCGTCGTATCAATAAGCGTTTGCCCGGCGAGCGAACTCGCATCGAGCTGTTCCAGGACTGCCGCGACAGTTTCCGAAGTGTACAGACTAATGATGACGCGCTGGCATTGGATGAGTGGATTTTCTGACCACACCGCCCCTTTGGCGATAAGCGAGTCTGCCTTGGCACGTGTTCGGTTGTAAACGAACACCTGATAGCCGCCGGCAAGTAGCCGTTCCGTGATCGCCGAACCCAATAATCCCAATCCTACGACGCCGATGGGTTGATTCATTTTTTTCATGGCAAGGTGGGTTGACTCTCTTGTCGTGTTATCTCCAAAGCCAAAATGGACACATCGTCCTTCGGGCCGTTCTTTACGCACCAGCGTTCAACGGATCTCAGCAGTAATTCAACGCTTTCGTCGAGCGATTGAGACTGTCCAAGTTCGATAATTTCGAGCATCTGTCGGTCGCCGAACAAGTCCAACGAGTGATTCATCGCCTCGGGTACTCCATCAGAATATAGGTAGAGACGGTCACCAGGCTCCAGCTGGAGAATCTGTTCATCGTACTCAATTTCGTCGACCCATCCGATCGCCATCGAAGAGACTTTCAGCAATTGTGGCGCTGCGGCTCGGGGGACATGAACGACAGGGGGATGCGCCGCCGATGCGTAACGAAACTGCAGCGTTTCCAAGTCTAATACGCCGTAAACCATCGTGAAGTACAATCCATTCTGTTCGTTCATTGGAAAGCGCCGATTCAATTCATAGGCGACCTCGTTCGCGGGACAAATCCGCTTCTCACTCGACTCGCCGCGACGTTGAACTAGCAGCGATGACGACGTAACCTGCGGCGTCAGCAGCCTTCCAATTGTTACCGAAAGCAGAGACGAGGCCACTCCGTGGCCACTGACATCCACGACAAACGCTGCAATGTGCTTCTCGTCCAGCGTAACGAGATTGAGGAAATCACCAGCTAATTCGTCGCAGGGCAGATACTTCCAGGAGAAGCGCACCCGTGAAGTGTCTGGCAACGCCGTCGGCAACAGTGACTGCTGGACCTTGGCGGCGGCATCCAAATCATGTGACATCCGGTTGTTGGCCGTTTCGAGCTGTTCGTTGAGACCTTCGAGTTTTTGAGTCCATCGAGTCAGCTGTTCTTTGGCAATGGTGAGTTCCTCATTGGTCCGGATGAGCTCGTTGTTCTTTTCGACGGCGTTTTCGAACGTGGAAATCAACAAGTTCATCACCTGTTGACGACCCGACTTGACAGTGTAGCGCTTGCCGGCCAATGTCACGTCTATTTGCTGTCCGTCATCGCCATTGCTCAAAGGTGTTTCCAAAAGCGACTGGACGCGCGAAATGAGATACGCCGGATCGTACGGCTTGGTCACGTAATTGTCGGCGCCGCACTGCAGGCCTTGGATGATGTCCTGCGGCTCGGACAAGGTGGACAGCAGAATAACCGGAATCGTCCTCAGTTCCGCGTCGTCCTTGACGGCACCACAAAGCTCGTAGCCGTTCATCTTTGGCATTTCGATGTCCGAAATGATCAATGTCGGCCTTTGTTTTCTCAGCATTTCCAAAGCGGTAGCGCCGTTTTCCGCGATGTGGACTTCATAACCCGCCTTAGTCAGTTTCTCATGCAACATCGCCGCCTGAATACGGCTGTCCTCGGCGATCAGGATGGATACGTCTTCAGTTTTTCCCGTTTTTTCCGTGGTGGTCATGCTCATCCTCACAATACCTCTCTCTATATTCTCCGTCGTGCAGGTTGACGTCGTGTCTCGTGCACGTTGATTGCGTGTCAGGCTAGATGTCCGTTTCGTAAGTGCCTAGGAAGTGGCGAGCATACGGGGTCGGGAGTCTTTTTCGGTCAGAGATTATCCCACATGGTAAGCATGTTGGTCGAAAAAGACTCCCGACCCCCTCCCGCTCTGCTTTCTCCAATCCTCCTAAAACTGCCCAAGGACTTACGAAACGGACATCTAGTATGGAAACGTGCAATTACACAAGTCGCACTACGCCTGCCGACTCCGTTTTACGTGACGAACGATTGCGGGTCCGATCTTTCCAAGTGGTAGGACTCGATCGGCTAAACCCTGTTCGATTGTCGCCTTGGGCATTCCGTAAACCACACAGCTTTCTTCCTGCTGCGCAAATACATAACCCCCACAATGTTTCAGCTTGTCGCAACCCTTTGTGCCGTCTCGCCCCATGCCGGTCATGATCACGCCCAACATCTGGCCTTGAAATACTTCAACGGCCGACCGAAACAAGTAGTCGACCGAGGGGCGACAACCATTTTCGGGTGGGTCATCCGTGACCAGAACAAACGCGCGCCCGTTACGAGACGTTACCTTCATCTGCCGGTCGCCCGGTGCAATCAAAACTGTGCCCGCGCGAACCTCCTCGCCGTCTTTTGCTTCCACGACGTCAAGTTGACACAAATCGTCAAGTCGCGCCGCAAGGGATTTAGTGTAGTGGGCCGGCATGTGCTGAACCACAAGCACGGGAACCGAAATCTCCGTGGGCAATTTGGGAAGAACCACCTTTAATGCCGCCGGACCGCCCGTCGAAGTCCCAATGAGCACGGCTCGGTAAATCGATTTCGGCGTCGGCGGCTCTTCAACGACTGCATCGGGCACCGTGGCAATTGTCGATTTGGCTCGTCGTCGCGTGCGCAATCTTCGCCGCTCACTGGTCTGACGAAATGCGTAGATTTTCTCGTCAAGCGCATCGCGCAACTGCTCACGGTTCTCGATCGAGTCATTGCCCGACGGTTTTAAAATGAAATCGAAAGCGCCTTCCAATAGTGCATCGGTCGTGACTTGTGCACCTTCGGACGTCAAACTGCTGACCATGATCGCCTTTGAGCGGAGACGGCGCTTGTTGATCTCGCGGAGGACCTCGATACCGTCCATGTCCGGCATATTGACATCCAGCGTCAACAGATCGGGATTGAGGCCGGAGATGTGCTCAAGCGCTTCCATACCGTTCTTGGCGGTGCCCACGACGGACGCGTCCGGCACTTCGCGCAGGACGTTACAAATCGTCTGCCGGTACGACGCAGAATCGTCAACCACCAGAATTCGGATCGCTTCGCCAGTCAACGCCAACATTCCTTTTTATGAATCGAGATACTTTTCAAAAAAACGCAGCAGTCTCGATTTTTCGAATGGTTTGACGATAAAGTCAATTGCGCCCGTCTCGATACAGACCGCTAGTTTTTCTTTCTGGTCCACGGCGCTCACCATTACGACGCGTGCTGTTGGGTCGTAATCCACTAGTCGCTTCAGGGCACTGACCCCATCCATCCGCGGCATTACGATGTCCAAAGTCACCAGATCGGGTCTCTCCTGCTCGTAAAGCGAGAGCCGCGGACGTCTTCATTTCGTCCCACTCATTTGCCGTGCCCGCTGGTTGATCCAGAAGCATATCGGCCAACGCCAACCCGCTGGCATCATCAAACGCGAGAATCAATTCGCCGGTCAGTCGGCCAGTCATCTCGGTCGAACAGAAACAGATCGGTTGGTCGTCCACACCGAGCACACCCGTCGCCTCGATCAATGGCAGCTGCTCGACGGCTTCTACCGAGATCATCGCCGGCTTGCCGAGCCATTTAGCGAGCGCCGTCGACGCGTCCGCGGCTCCCTGATGAAACGCCGACTTGAGCAGCCGTAGCTGAGACTCGTTTAACAGGTTGTCATCGAATGCGTTCAAACTGTGGTTCCTTTGCCGTGTCCGACATTCCCTGCGACCCGAAGGCCATGTCGATTACAGTGCCCACGTCGAGCATTAGGCAGACTGTTCCGTCACCGAGGATGCTGGCCCCTGAGAGCCCTCGTATCGCCACATAATTTTCCGAGAGTGACTTGATCACGATGTCCTGACTGCCGAGAAACTCGTCAACACGCAACCCCATGCTCTTGCCGGCGGTGTGCAAGATGACCACATCCACCGAGCCACCCTGGGTATCGCTCCCCGTCGCTTGCGGAATGTTGTCGCGATAGTCGTACGGAACCTCGTGCCATAGGAAAACGTCATCGACGGTAACTAAAGGGATGAACTCACCACGCACGTCAAACGTCTGTTTGCCGCGTATTGCCACGATGTCGCCACGCCGCACGGAAACAATTTCACGCACGTCGTCGATCGGCATCGAGAAGATCACGTTATGAATCCGGACAAGTAAACTGTTGACGATCGCCAACGTCAATGGAAGTCGAATGGTGAAGGCGGTGCCTTGTTCCGGTATGGAATCGACCTCAATCGAACCATTCAGGTCAGTGATACGCGTCCTGACGATGTCCATCCCGACACCACGACCTGAAATATCCGTAATTTGCTCCGCCGTGCTGAAGCCAGGGTGCCAAATGTAATCCAATGCCTGTTGGGCGGACAGTCCATCCGCATCGACAGTCGTGAGTATCTTCTTCTCAATGAGACGTGTCCTTGTCTTCGCTATGTCGATTCCACCACCGTCGTCACGGAGGTGAATGTAAACACTATTGCCGCTTTGACTTGCTTCAAGAAAAATCGTGCCTGTTTCAGGCTTGCCTCGCTGTGAACGAATGTCCGGCGATTCCAAGCCGTGGTCGATGGAGTTTCGCACAAGGTGGACAAGCGGATCGGCCAACTCGTCAATCATCCGCTTGTCCAGCTCGGTCTTTTCCCCACGAATCCGCAGATTGACCCTCTTGCCGCTTTCCATCGACATGTCACGAACGACCCGTTTGAATCGGTTGAACAACGGCCCGACCGGTACCATTCGTGTTTCCAGCACGCCGCGTTGCAGACTGTCTGAAACACGTGTCAATTGATCGATCGCTTCGTTAATTTGCCCAATGCATTGACGGCTGCTGTCCCACAACTCGGATTGCTCCTCCATTAGCTTTAGGCCCGCTTGCAGCTCCTGAATCCGCGCGGTCCAGTCTCCATTGACTTCGCCCATACTCCGGAGGTTGTCAATGGTTTGCCGCAGGCCCGCGGTGAAGTCACGAGCACGATTGATCACATTTGTCTTTTTCAAGGCCGGTCTTAACTGACCGGATATTTGTACAAATCGAGCTCGATTTACCACCAGCTATCCCGTCAAGTTCATCAACTTGTCGAGCCGGTCGATGTCGACGCGCATTGTTTCGACTACTTTCGTTTTTGCTTTCTCCGCAGTCACCGACTGCTGCTATGAGTCTTTGTCAATAGGCTCGGTCACATGAATCGACGTCCGCGGGTCCGGTGTCACGGCCGGCTTACGCTTTTCATCTGAGTCGTCACCCATGGACTCCGCGGAAGCTTCAGGAGACACCTCTGCCTCGACTTCACCAAATGCGAGCTTGTCGTGCTGAGGCGGCTCGTCTAAGAAGCCGAGCCGTTCTT
>CBDUAB010000064.1:0-8956 GCA_965365045.1 uncultured Planctomycetales bacterium | reverse complement strand
CTGCCGCCGTATTCGGTGGAGACAACCCGACGCTATAAACGAATCCCGGGGCAGTAAACTTCAGGTATTCAATCAGCTTTCGGCTGCCGCCAATGTATCCACCGCAACTGCCGAGTGATTTGCTCAAGGTCCCCATCCAGATGTCGACATCGTCACTGGCAACGCCAGCATGTTCGCTGATGCCACGGCCCGTCTTTCCTAGCGTGCCCAACGAATGTGCTTCGTCAACCATCAGGAATGCGTGATGCTGTTTTTTCACGGACACAAACTGAGGCAGATCGGGAATGTCTCCATCCATGCTGTAAGTGCCTTCGATGGCGATCATTACCCGTCGATATTGGTCGCGAACTTGATTCAACGTCTTGTCGAGTGCCCGCCAATCGTTATGTGGAAATGATCGCCGTTCGGCACCCGACAGCATGGCCCCCTGAAGAATGCTGTTGTGTGCCAGCACATCATGAAGGATCAAGTCGCCGTTGCCCAATAAATGCCCAATGGTCGTTTCGTTCGTGGCATGTCCCCCAACGAAAACAATTGCGTCCTCGGTATTGATAAACTGGGCGATTTCTTGTTCGAGTTCACGATGGATTGGCCGCTCACCCGAGACGAGCCGACTAGCGGACACGCTGGTTCCGTACTGCTGAATCGCCGCCACCGCGGCACGTGAGACCTCCGGTTCGCCAGACATACCGAGATAGTTGTAGCTGCAGAAATTCACCAGTGTCACACCGTCGATGCACGTCGTGTCCCGAGCTACTCCGTCATGTTGGCAAAAGTACGGATTTGGCAAATTATGATCGGCCAGCATCTCTAGCGATGCCTTGAGTCGTTGATACTCGGGTATTTCGTCGATGCTATAAACATCGTGTTGCGCGCCTTTGCGATTCTGGCCGTTGTTTGCATGCGGAATCAAATGCTGGCACACCGCTTCGGCGACCGCCTGGCACGTCTCGATTTCCTGCAGCACTGCCTCCGGAAAGCTGGCACCGAAATGGTCGGAGACTAAATTCGCGATTTCGATCCGTTCGAGGGAATCGAGACCCAATTCGACGATATTGGTATCCGGACGCAATTTGCCGGCGCGTTCTTTGGCCACCAGCCGGACCTTTTCATAAATGATCGCCAACACACCGTCGACTGAAAACTGCTTTCCGTTCGTCGTAGCATCCTTGGTGTGGGCATCGCCATTTGTCGCCGTGGCCGTATCCGTACGGTAGGGCCAGGTGAAGTATTCAGCAAGCGTCGCGAGGGAGTCTTCGAGGAATTGGCTCCGGCAGGCGTGACGTTGGTTTTTGCCGCTGGATGTCTTCGGCATCGAGCCCGCTCGCACCAGAACAACGGCGTCCGGAGCAATGTCGTGATGGGCGGCTACGTCGCGGCGGATAGTGCCAATCACCGCATCCCAGTCATTGACCGCCAGCCGCTCGACTTCACACACCACGACCATCCGGTCTTGTCCGCCATCTTCAACGGCGAAAGCCGCCGCCGAGCCGGCACGTACTCGTTCGTTGGCCCGTTCCACGGTGAGTTCAATGTCTTGTGGATAATGATTGACCCCCCGGATGATGATCAGGTCCTTCAGCCGTCCAGTAACGAACAACTCGCCGTCATGAAAGAAACCAAGGTCACCGGTTCGTAAATAACGATGATCGTCGTTGATACCACGTAACATTGCTTGGAACGTTTCGGCCGTGGCCTCCGGATTGTTGTAATAGCCTTGTCCAACACTTGGGCTGGATACCCAGATCTCGCCGACTCGGTTAGAGGGCAGCGGCTCGCGGGTGTCGGGGTCGACGATGAGGATTTCTTCGTCCGGAAGTCGCCGGCCACAGCCGACCAAAATACGGGCTTCCGGGCTACTGGAGGCGACGGCTTGAACGCGCCGGGCGTCCAGCTCTTTACCGTGAAATGCCCGTTCCGGCGGGCGCTGGGCTTTGAAACCACCGGTGATAATCAGTGTCGATTCGGCCATCCCGAAACACGGATAAAAAGTCTCCGGGCGGAATCCACATTGGCCGAATTTACGCCGGAACCGATCCAGCGTTGATGCTTGTACCGGCTCGGCACCGTTGAACGCGACGTCCCAGCTGCTCAAATCGACGTCCGTTAATTCATCGTCGTTGATTCTCTTGCTACATATGTCATAGGCAAAATTCGGCCCGCCGGTAACGTTAACGCGATATTTTGTGATCGCTTTCAACCAGCGAACCGGTTTCTGCAGGAATGCCATTGGAGACATCAGGATCGTGGTCTGCCCAACGTAGTTGGTCTTGATAATCCCACCGATAAGTCCCATATCGTGGTAGGTGGGCAGCCACGAAAGTCCAATCGTCGTGGGAGATGTTTCAAATCCATACGCGATCAAGCGACTGTTGTGCATTATGTTGCCGTGTGTCAGCATGACGCCCTTCGGTACCCCAGACGATCCGGAGGTGTATTGGAGCACGGCCAGCCGCTCGCTGTCGGCCTTGAGCGGGCGCCAGTCGGCGCATTGATCGTCATCAAGGCGGTCCGTCGTAATCCACTGAAGATCATTGAGGCCAGTAGATTCTTTGGACAACCATTGTGAACGATCGAATACATCTCCGACGGTCAAGGCAACTTTGGCTTTTGTATCTTCCGCAATCGCTTCGATACGATACATGTTTCGGTTTCGTCGCGGTGGATATGCGGGCACGGCCACGACACCAGCATACAGGCAGCCGAATAATCCCGTAACGAAGTCGAGTCCCGGCGGATAGAGTAACAGTGCGCGTTCTCCGACCAGGCCGCGTGACTGCAAGTGCGCCGCGATCGATCGCGCGCGCAAGTCCAGTTCGGCAAAGGTGATAGGCTGTGTCTGGTCTTCACCATCGAGTAGAAAACAAAAGCTAACGGATTCCGGCCGTTGCTCCGCCCAGTAACGCGTTCGCTCAACGTAATCGTTGTGATTGGGAATGTCAGAACAACTGATCTCAGGCGACGTCACAATCGTCTCCGTTTCGAGTTGATCGTTCGGCTCAACACCCGTGACAGAAATCGGAATAGGCGAAAAGTCGATGATGCATAGTAGGTGGGGCGAGGGCGGATACTAAGGTAACTCACGACGCAAGAATAGATTGTACGTCCGTGAAATTCCACCTTGTACATCTGGCTATCGAACCCCGTAGATTGGACGTCGGTGGCGTCCTTCGAAGTGAGCGACGAAATACCTACTCTCCTCGGTTATCTCAGAGTACCAACTTTACCTCGGACAAGCAAATAGTCGCTTCCTCTCTTCTAATCGGCATATTGTCGGGACGCAAGCCAGAAATGGCGGAAGTGCATGGGAATCGAACCCACCGGACCAACGGTTTACGTAGGTCCCAACGGTTTTGAAGACCGCGGCCACCACCAGGTGTACAAGCACTTCCATCGTAACAGCGATGTGAACAGGCGTTGATTGCCTGGTGTTTCGTGCCAATCGGGAAAAACTTCGAAAATTACGCCCAATCCAGTCCGGTTGCCTGTTTTAGTCGCTGGTCGTAATCGCCTAATAGCCCGCCGACCAAATCCCAGCCTTGCGGGCGTCGGACTTCGATATCGCCTTGCTGATTGACGCGAACAATCGTGTCGCCGGAAACTCCCGCGGCGGAAAGCTCGTCCTCTTTGATCTCATTCGAGTTGATAACTCGCGAGAGTTTCTTGCCAGTCAATTCGATGAACTTCATGCTATGTCTCGCGTCGCGTTCAACCATTAAGTTCGCTGCTCAGATTGTACCACAGGACGCACCGGATGGGAGCGGTGATGGGCGGCGACCGTGGGAAGCAACACCCAGCCACGTCCGCGGATCCGGACGGTCGTGGGCTGCCGGCAGGAATTACGAATAACCGCTGCGAGACCCTCGCGAAGCGAACGTGCAGAAAGGGGCGGCGCAAGACCTATTCCGCTTTCAATAATCCTTAATCTGGAGAACTTGGAAGCGGAGGGCACGGGACTCGAACCCGCAACCCCGTGAGGGGCACCTCATTTCCAGTGAGGCCGCTAGCCAATTCGCATACCCTCCGAAGCTACATTCTCGTTATGAGGACAGAATTACTTCGCTTCTGGTTCATCAACTCAATCGTCGCTTACACCGGCAATCAGTTGAATGAACTCGCGATTTGACTTGAACTTACCAAGTTGCTTTGTCAATTGTTCCATGGCGTCGACATGGTGCATGGAAGCCAATGTCCGGCGCAGCATTGTCACGGCGTGTAACGTCTTTGAGTCATGTAGCAACTCCTCTCGCCGGGTGCCGGATTGCGAAATGTCGATGGAGGGCCACACGCGACGATCGGCGAGTTTCCGGTCAAGAACCAGCTCCATGTTGCCGGTACCTTTGAATTCCTGGAAAATCAGTTCGTCCATACGACTACCCGTGTCGATCAAAGCCGTTCCGACGATTGTCAGCGAGCCGCCTTCCTCAAAGACGCGCGCGGTCGCAAAGAGCTTTTTGGGGATGTCCATGGCTTTGATATCGACACCGCCACTCATTGTGCGACCCGTATTGCCGACCCATTTGTTGAAGGCCCGTGCCAAGCGTGTAATCGAGTCCATCAGGACGAAAACATCTTGGCCCATTTCGGCCAAACGCCGGCACCGCTCGATAACCAATTGCGATATCCGCACGTGGCTTTCTACATCCTGGTCGAGGCTACTGGCGATGACCTCACCATTTACGTTGCGGCGCATGTCGGTGACTTCTTCGGGGCGTTCGTCCACCAACAACATAATCAGCTTGATATCGGGATGGTTTGTGGAAACGCCATGGGCAATATTCTGCAGTAGCATTGTCTTGCCGGAACGGGGCGGAGAGACAATTAAGGCGCGTTGCCCTTTGCCAAGTGGCGTGAGCAAATCCATGACGCGGTTACTGAGAGGCTCTGGACCGATTTCCAGTCGTAACCAGGTCTCGGGATTAATTGCAGTTAGGCTTTCGAACGGCTTGACTTCGAGATACTCGTCCGGAGTCATTCCATCGATGTTCTTAATCTCCTTCAGACGCGGTCCTTGCTGCCGCCGCGCGTGCTGGACCATGCCGTGGACCATGATTCCCTCACGCAAATGGAATTTCTCGATCATTGTTCCCGGCACAAACGGATCGGAGCGGACTCGGTCGTAATTGTTTTCCGGTGATCGCAGAAAGCCGTAACCATTGGGATGCAACTCCAATAGCCCAAAACCGGGCTCTGGTGGAATTGGCTCTCCATTCTCGGAGACAACGTCGGGAAGTGTCGCGGGCTTGACGGCTGTATCGCCCGAGCGTCGTGGTCGGCGTCCACGCGGGCCGCCTCCACCGCCTCCACCGCCGCCACGTCGTCCGCCGCCGCCGCCGCGTCCACCTGCGTTGTCACGAGTCCTTGGTCTTTTTTTCTTACCCATTCTTCCTCTCACTCTCGGGGAGCGACTTTCAGCGTGCGCATTGCTGATTGCAATCGTTGATTAAGTGAAGTTGCGCGAATGCCAACGAAAACGAATTTGGCATGTCTACTGTTTACGTCTCTGCGTTAATTGCAGGGCTCGCTGCCAGAAAAACTGTTTAGTTCGCGTCGCGAGTGCGAGCATTGAGATGCGCTCGCGGGCGAGATCCATCATTTGCGTCTGGCTGGAACGGAGTCCTTATGACGTTCCGTGACTTTGTTGCGCGCTAGTCGCTACTAGCTAATTCATGCAAAAAATACGAGTATCGATCGGTTTGTGGAATAACCTTATCGATCCTTACGAGGCCCACTCTCATAGTGAGAGAACTACAACGACGTAGGACCGCAGCCGAAGAAGCACCCACTAACCCAGAGAAACGTCAATCCTCGACTGCGAAGACCGATGTAAGAAGGGTACGCCTGCAAAGAATGACAGGCACGAGAGCGCTTTACTGCCTAGCAGAAATTCAACTCTAAATGGAATCTTACTTACGTCATCGTCTCTGTCAAGCGAGGAGCAACGGATTAAATGCCCAAACTCCCTGTTTTTTTTTGAAATGCGCGTCCTCGTCCGATCCAGTTACCCGCGTTTCACGTTGATTTTTCGCTCGAACGGGCAAGAAATCGTTGCCCCAAGGCAAAATCCGTCAACTTTTGGGCCTTTAGAAACCTCTTTGATTGCGGCCATGCTTTCGACTCGAGTGCCACCGCTATCATGGCGGCACTGCGCGCTCAGCAGTCATTGAAAACCCGCAAAATCTACCATAGTTCCCGTTTCTTCTTGTTGTGAAAAGTTTTCCTAGCCGATATAAGCACCGACGCCTTTCGCTTTGCAAGGTTCCTTGCGCACCCCAATCTATTCAAATGAGAATCAATCCCATGCGTGGAATCATTCTGCACGCCATTCGTATTTCGTTAGGTGCGGTATTCCTGACGACCTCAACCGTTTCGGCCGCCAACATGGTACCGTGGGTCCAAGACATCAATACGGCACGCCAGATCGCGGCGACACGAAATCAGTTGATTCTGGTGCATTTTTTTTCCGATAACTGCCCTCCCTGCCGTCAGTTGGAAGCGAATGTCTTTAGTCAGCCCGGTTTTGGCCATGGCCTCGCACGCAGTTACGTGCCTGTGCAGATCAACGTATCTGTCTCACCCGACCTAGCGCGTCAGTTCCGCGTTGACCGGTGGCCGATGGACGTGGTCATAACGGCGACCGGTCAAGAGATTCATCGCATGGTGAGTCCCCAAGACAGCAACGAATACTTGCGGATTCTCAACCAAGTTGCCTGGCGAGCTTCCTCGGCCCCTAACGGCATGGATATCCAGTTAGCAACCCGTGGTTTCGTGGATGACCAACCTCGTAGCGCGGTATCATCCGTTTCGGCCTCGCAACCACAATTGGGCCAGCAGCCAAGTGAACAAAACGCTGGTCACCTCGTCCCGATGACAGCGACATTGCCGCGTACGGAGAACGGACCGTATTTCTCTCCGGCCGTCCCCGATGGTATTAGCGTCGGTCAACCGATCGCAAACCCTGTGGCCAACGGGTTCGCCCAACAGCAATCTGATTCGTATTACCGCCAGGCAGAAGTGAATGGTCAGCCCCAAATCATAGTGAATCAGTTCACGCAATCCGCAGCGGCAACAACCACACCACCAAATGCTGCGCGGGCCTCAGAGCCAACACTTGCTGCGTCGGCGCAAACCGTGATCCCTCCGACAGCAGCACCACCGGCAGCTGTTAAACCAACGCACAAGATTGGTATGGACGGATACTGTCCGGTAACGATGATCGAAGAGGACCGCTGGGTTCTGGGTGACAAACGCTGGGGCGCCCACCATCGAGGACGTGTTTACGTGTTCCATTCCGCGGCAGCACAGCAAAAATTCATGGCCCAGCCTGATCTTTACAGTCCGGCCTTGACCGGCTTTGATCCCGTGGTTTTTGCCGAACAGGGGCGTTATTCAGAAGGCATGCGTACACATGGCCTTCGTTACCACGATCAGATTTTCTTGTTCGAGAGCGAAGAAACACTCTCCAGATTCTCGCAGGCGCCGGACCGATTTGCCGAGATCGTGCGGCTTGCCATCGGAGCAAATCGCAAAATTCGCTGAGCTATACTGCACGCGGTTGAATATGGCACAATTCCTCGTAAACCGAAGCATCAGCGACGAAACAGGTTAGGTCCATCGCTTACGCTTCGGGTTACTGCCAGAGCGGACGGCGTGCCGTATAGGGACATCGCATCAATAATCGTTGGTCGCGTGTACATTGCGTTTGGCGCGCGAATACAACGACTATGTGTCAGTCATTGACGCGCCAATCCTAAGTCGTTGACCGCTTCAGCCGAATCACGTGAACACGAAAGTCTTCACGATTTGGATTCAGCCACAAGGCGCGCTGGAAGCATTCCAATGCCACTGCGGTTTCGCCCGACCGGGCGTAACATTCGCCCATTATGGCCACCGCTAAGAAGTGATAGCGGTTCAGTTTCGCCGCTTGTGATGCACTCCGTAGTGATTCGCGGCAGGCAGCGAGATGGAAATATGCTATGGCCTGCTGGTGGTGCGCTTCGGCAAGTTGCGGTGACAGACTGAGCAACTTATCCGATAGGATGAGGGCCTGCCGGTATTGTTGCGAGTTGTTGCAATGCGTTAGTTTGCGCAGACTTGATTGTTCGGCAGAGTTTCCATCACGCAACCAGACGCTGAGGATTCCATCCTCGGCAATCATCCTCACTCCACGATCGTCGTCGCTCAAGGCCCGTCCGAGCGTGGCGTTGCAATTGTAATCACCGATGAAACCGAGCGCCAATGTCGCAGCGCGACGCTGGTGTATGTTGTCGGAGATTGCCATCCGTTCTAATGTGCCGCAATTGTACGAGGTGGATGTGGCGGCGATAAACGAAGCAGAGTCCTGGTCGTCGAGAAACCTCAGGTAGAATCGCAGCAGCACGGGTTGGCGATGGCCAGTCATGCGATTTCTACCCCAAACTTGGATTTCACGAGCAAGAACGTGTCGTTAAATTAGAGACGACATGGAAGACGCCTGTATCGTTCGAGTCTAATTGGCGTCCGGCGAGGCTCAAAGATGTACGAACTTGCTCTGCCGGTTTTTTTCTTGCAAAGGTTCCTGTTATGACGAGCATCATGGTTTGGAGATTGCGACGATCGATTGGCCCGATAGCCTTCCCATGCGTCAGTGTTTGCTTGGGATTCTTGTTGCAGTCCGCCACGCTGGGGCAGGATACGACGCCGCCGTCAGAAACGGACCGGGAGATTCAGTGGGCGACTGGAAGCGAGTTTCGCCGCCAGCTTGCCAAGGACGTTCGGGTCACTTGGCGCGGGGTTCCGTTGCGGGACGCGTTGGATCGGCTGGCGAAGCTTCATCGCACGGCTATTTTTCTCGATCGTCATGTGAATCCGGGGCAGCGGATTTCATTGGAAACAAAAGGTGCAACGGTACAGCGCACCATTGAACAACTTGCGGATCGACTGGAATTAGGTACTGCCTATGTCGGGCCCGTTATCT
>CBDUAB010000063.1:0-9063 GCA_965365045.1 uncultured Planctomycetales bacterium | reverse complement strand
TGTGGTAGTGTCCCTCGCTTGCGCGTCGGGCTACCGTGCATTTTTGCAAAGTGCGTTCCTGCACCAACGGCCATGACGTGACACGAAGTCGCGCTGTCCAACTAAGGAATTCCTAATGACGAATACCCAAGACCACGGACAAGTTCAGCAAAGATCGCGTCGCGTTCGGTGTCCGCTCTATCGACTCTTCGATGCGCCGCGCGCACAGACATCATTGTCGATTTCCGCGGCCGGACCCAGGCCGAATCAGCTTTGCAAGCAACAACAGCATCGTTCGAATCGATCGGTTTCCTGGGAGACCTGTCCTGCGTTGTTTCGTGGAAATCACGCCGCGTGGGCAGGGGCGCGGAATTCGCCAGCGGAGCACGAGGTGTACGCAACGTGGCCGCCGGTATGGCCAACGCCGTCACGCCCGTGAACCTATGCTCTAGCCAGATGTTCAAATCCGAAGCGTCGGTCACACCATCGCCAGTGAAATCGCCTGAACACCAGTATTCGTCAACTCGGAACTTGTGATCGTTCCAGATGTTCAGATCGGATCCGTCAACGACGAAATCCAAATTCGCGTCGCCCGGCAGCGTGCCTTTCCGGTTTAAGATCCACTCTTGTAAATCGTCGACATCCACGCGGTTATCTGACGTGATGTCAAAGCGGCGATCATCCTCAGAAATAGCCTGCTGTAATCTGCTGAGATCGCCGCAACCCAAATAGTGATCTTCGTCGAAATCAGCGGCAATGTCGGAGAACTCCGCGGACAGCTCATACTCGCCTTCTCCGGTTACAGATTGAATTGCCACCCTGTAACGGGCGTCCACCATTGATGTGAATAGCAACCGCGCGTTGGCACCTGGCCCACTTTCGTCATCGCTAGTCAACAGGTTTCCGTCGGCATCGTAAACAAGCAGACGTGGGTCGAGCGCCGTTCGTTCTTGACCCGGTGAATCGTTAAGTGGTGTCGACGTTGTCAACAATAACGATTGGCTAGGCATCAGATCGACGAAAAACAGATCCCTTTCCGTTTCGTCGAGATAACCTAATAGGTTGCCCTGATTCAGTCGTTGCCACGCATCACGCGGTGTGTCGTTGGGCTCTAATTCCAATTGCGCGGGAACAACTATCAACAATTGATAATCTCCGCCCGATGTGGCTGAAACGTGTATTCGGCTGTCGCGCAATGCCTCAACCGTCACGCCGCGAATAGCCAGATCAACGTTTTCTATCTCCGCGCCAGCGACGCTCGTTGTTCCCGTGGCCACGATCTGGCCATCGGGCGCAACAATTTCGAGACTTGCGGCCGCCATCGCGCTGGCGTCTTGGAGCACCATGATGACGTCGATCGAAGCAGTTTCAGGAGTATCGCTCAAATCAACCTCGAATTCGTCGACATCGGCCGCCGAAAGAAAACCTGCAACAGATAATTGTCGTGCCGTCGCGCTGAGCGAAATGGGATCGTCAGATTCGAGAAGCCCATCTGCCGCCGAATTACGAAAGACATTCATTTCATATGAGGTCGGAATGTTCGATTCAATCGATAACAAGACCGTTCCATCTGGGGGAACCGTCTGAGGAGGGATCACAACTTGATTGCCCCGGCTCACGAGCCCATCGGTAACTATGCTCAACTCGGCGCCCGGCTCGTTCGCATGGAAAAAAGCTGACCAAATCTCACCTGGCAACGCCCGAAGAAAAACCTCATCACGATCGTCCGCCGGATATATCCCACCGTGAATCTGACTGGTTAGAGCTTGCGAGCCCAAAGGTAACCGGCGCTCCCAATCCGTGATTCGAACGCCCAGGTGATCGACGGTGAAGCCCACCGAGTAATTGCCGCCGGCCACTCCGTCACCGGTTGTAACCCCGTGAGCCTCGTTTCCCAGCGGCTCTCCGTCCAAATCATTTCCGGCAGCGTCCTCGAATCCACCATCTCCACTTTCCAGAATCAGCGTATAGGCGCCCTCGGTTAGTCCCTCGTAGTTAACCGTCAAAGACGATGAATTAAGCTGATAATGAACAGACTGCGGAGAGAATTCGTTTCCCTCTGCGTCAACGGCGCGAACATCAGACACGTCAATTGACTCAAATCGCAAAGGCTCACTAAACGCCGCTTCGAACCGCAATCCATCCGGCTCAGCCTCGCCATCTCGTACGGTCACCAACTCGATACGCGGACCGGTGAAGTCCAACTCGAAATGACTTTGCCAATCAATAAGTGAATTGCCTTGTACGTCGACCAGGTCGTGATTTGCCGCGGATATCGTGTGAACACCTTCCGCGAGTCCCAGCGGTGAATCAAGCGCCAGCGTGTTGCCGTCCACTGCGACGCTACTGACGGATTGGCCGTCAATCTGAAAGTCCATGCCGTTTAACGACTGTGCCATGAACTGATCACTCAAGTGCACCAGGATCTGTTGCGGTGGTTCGCCCAAAACCTCACCTTCGTGCGGATTCGTGGCCAAGACTTCAAAAGGCAAGGAAACGTCCGTTGATCTGCCGATGCGCAAAACATACGCACCAAATCCCGTTTCCGCCAATACGCGCACCGTATAAGTTTCCGTCTGGTCAATGACCAACTCCAATCGCACATTAATCCCGTCATCCGAGCCGGCAGCGCTCTGAGCGATTAGATGGCCGGCCGAATCGTATATTTCGACGGCCGGGTTTAGCGCGTTGTTCTGGACAGCGATCGAGCTATCGCTTCCGTCGGGCGTCAAAGTCGTGATGGTCAGCGTATCGCCCGCAACAACGTGGAAACGATAAAAGTCGCCGTGATCGCCCAGCGCTTGCATAGCGCCTAGCAAATTCAATCGGCCACCAGATGAAACACCGCCCGCTAGTTCGGACGAACGATCCACACCAGCCAAGATCGCCGCTCTAATCTCGTCCACACTGGCAGTCGGCTCGGCGCCGGCCAACAGGGCTACTGCACCGGCAACATACGCCGCCGACGCCGATGTACCACTCATTAAGCCGTAGTTGTCGCCGGGAAGCGTACTGTATATCTCTTCGCCCGGCGCCGCCAAGTGGATGGTTTTTTCGCCGAAAGCCGCAAAGTCGGCGAAGTCACCGGCGCGACCGGTGGCGGTCACGGCGAGCAAGCCCGGCGAGGATGTGTTCGCCGGAAACGTCGGCGTCGTGTCGCGATCGACAGCATCATTTCCCGCGGCAGCCACGAATAGAATTCCGCGCTCATGGGCAAAATCAATCGCCTCTTCCAACAGCGCGGAATATTCAGCAGTCGTCCAACTCGTCAATGCCGCTGTCAGGCGCAGGTTGTGGTGCCCCTTAGTAAACACCATATACTCAATAGCTTTGAGAACATCTGCCACGGTTCCCTGTCGATCCGCGTCGAGCGCCTTGATGGGCAGCACGCTCACGTCCCAGTTAACACCCGCGATGCCCAGGCCGTTGTCGCCCACCGCACCGACAATGCCGGCCAGGTGCGTACCATGACCGTTGTCGTCGCTCGGAACCGGATCCTGATTCTTGACATCGTAGCCGAATACGTCATCGATCCAGCCATTCCCGTCGTCGTCGATTCCATTGTCCGGAATCTCTCCCGGGTTTTTCCAGAGGTTGTCGACCAGATCGACGTGCTCCAAATCGACACCCGTGTCGATAACTGCAACGACGACGGTTGAATCACCGTGAAAGACACTCCATGCGTCAGCGGCAGCGACATCATTGTCACCGAACTCACCTGGCAAAATGTCGCTTTCCAATGCCCATTGGGCCACGAAGCGCGGATCGTTCGGCTCCAACCCAAGCGCATGGATCGCATGATTCGGTTCGACATACCGCACCCAAGGCTCGGCGTGGAGACCTCCCGCTAGCGCGTATTCATCGGATGGATCGACTTCGACGAGTGCTGCATGAAACAACGGTAACTCACGCAAAACTGCTATTTCTCGGGCTTGCAGGCGCGCGTTGGCTTCGGCCAGCGACACACTTGCATCAAACGCGATCAACCATTCGCCCGCTTGCATCTCGAACAGACCCGCAGCCGCCAGCTCAGGGTCGGAAAGAACGAGTGAAAGTGGCCCGTTGTCGGATTCCGGCGCTGGGCCGGCGCTTGCCAACGGCGGACCGGAAATAAAACCAGATACGACCAAATCCGCATCGAGTGATTGGGCGAGTGACGTCACGTCGTTTCCGCCGTTATCAAACGATCCGTTTCGTGTAACGACAAGCGTGTAGTTGCTGGCAGCTTCAGCAACGCGCAGATTGTAAACGCCGTCAGGACCAACAAACTCATCGATGACTTGTGAAAATCGTCCACTTGAAACGCCGACGGCTTGCAGTCGACCTTCCGTGTCTAGGAGTTCTAGACGTGTTTCGACTGGTAATTCCGTTGCCAAGGCGACACTAAGTGAATCGCCTGGATTTATTTGAACGAGATAGTTGTCCGAGTCGTCAGATCGTCCTAAGACGACGGCTTGCCAGACGTCATGTTCCCGCGCGACAAAACGCGCGGAGAGATCCTCGGCTGTCAGGAAGGAATTGTTTGTGAGATCTGTTACCGATTCGCTCTCAAAACCAGCGTTAAGTAAGACGCTTAAATGGTACGCACCGATGGTCGCATTTGCACTCAACATGCGCACGCGGTACTCGCCGTCGGACATCAGCGTAAACGGCGCGATTACCGCCGACTGCCCGCTACCGGAAGCCCGATCCATTGAAATCACTTCTCCGGTTTCCGCCAATAGTTCGACTTGAGGCCAAAGACCATCGGTCACGTCAGCGACTACCGATATCTGCTGTCCTTTCTTGAGGTCAAGGCGAAAAATGTCAGTATCGGTTCCATTGTCGATCAAGCCCGTTAATGCCCGTTCGGCTGCCAACGTACCAAGAGGATTCACAGGTGACCAAGGTGCGGGGAAGTCTACGGTGCCGTAATCCAGTTCCAATTCACCCACAAAAGATGCGTTGGGATTTCCCGCGAAGTCGGTAATTGCCCCAGCGGAGAATTCGAATGTGAGAATCTGTTCGTTGATGAAAGGGCTCAAGACGTAACGAACCGATTCCAAGCCAATCACCGTCGCCTCCAGCACTTGACCAGCGGATACCCGCAGATCATTCACATCGACGGTTGTAGGATCAATCGGTTCGTTGAAGTCGATTTCTAGCATCGTCCATGGCGTTTGTACTAGCGCGGCGCTCGCTGGTCTCGTCGCGGCAACCTCGAGCAACAAACTATCAAAGCGAAATTCACTTTCAAAGAATTCATTTGTTGTTCCATCGGATAAGCGCTCCAACGCCGCCGCCAGGCGCATCTGTTGGACACCGTCCACCGTCACGGGACTGGTCAGGAACGAAAATCGCAGCCGTTTATCTGAAAGCACTTCCACGTGATCGGCTGAGATGTCATTGACCGTTAGATCAGCCGCCTCGACGGACGACACGTCCACGGCGTGCGACATCTCAATCACAAACACCGATGGTCGTTCAAATACGATTTCACCGGTCGCTGGCGTTGTCGCGTTGACAAAGAATCCCATCTGCTCAAAGGCACGAGCGATGTTGAGACGCCCTCCACTAACCATCTTGCCCGCCAACTCGGCAATTGGATCCGTGCCCGAGAGGATGGCTGATTTCACCTGCGCGGGACTTGCGCCTGGATACACGGATTTGAGCAGCGCCACAGCGCCAGTGACGTGTGGAGTTGCCATCGAAGTTCCGCTCAAGAATCCATATTGATCATCAGGTAATGTGCTATAGACGCGTACGCCGGGAGCTGCTAGGTCAACGGTGGTCGGACCGTAATGTGACGATTTCGCCAGTCGATCCGCATCATCCGTGGAGGCAACGGCGATGATCCCGTCGAGCGGATAAGTGGCCGGCCAGGTTGGGTTGGTGTCGTTATTCCGGCGGTCATTGCCGGCGGCCGCAACGAAAACAATCCCCGCGTCAATACTGTTGGCAATGGCGTCCTCGAGGGCCTGCGAACGATCGCCGCCGAACCAACTGTTGTTGCTGGCGACAATATTGACTCCGTGGTCACGTTTCATCATCGTCATGTAGTTCAACGCCGCGATGGCTGCGTCCGTGCGCCCGATGCCGCTATCCGCCAGAAACTTGAGCGGCATTATTTGCACGTCCCAAGCGACACCTGAGATACCGATGCCGTTATTGCCAACCGCACCGAGAGTTCCGGACGTGTGCGTCCCGTGGCCGCCCCTATCAATCGGGTCACTGTCGCCGTAAAACGTATCGATTCCGTGAGTATCATCGACGAATCCGTTCCCGTCGTCGTCGATTCCGTTGTCAGGGACCTCGTTTGGATTCCGCCAGACATTCGCAGCCAAATCGACGTGGTTGTAGTCGATGCCGGAATCAAGCGAAGCTACGATAACGTCGCGCGAACCAGTGTTTTCTTCCCACGCAGATGTCGCGGAAACATCCGCACCGACCTTGCCATCTGTCTGCCCGCTGTTACGGAGCCCCCACAATTGATTGAAATCAGGGTCATTCGGTATGTTCTCGGCCGCATACAACAAAAAGTTTGGCTCAATGTAGTCAATGTTCTCGTCTCCGATGGCGGCAATAATTTGCCACGGCTCCACAGTGGGCTCCGTCTCTACGACCCACGTGTCAGCGCTTCCTAGATTCTGACTGTGCGTTACGACATTCGACTCATCGAGAGAAATGGATGTCGGAGTTGATGTGAAGTTGTCTACTTCGACGGGATCCTTGAGCTTGACAATCCATTGGCCGGCGATGACCGTGGTTGGCTTGCCATGCCAGGCGATCGTTTGGACACCAAAGGGCAGATCGTCAAAGCGCTCGTCGGAAGCTACTGCGGAAAGATGCCCGAAGCATGGACTGGTCGCGGACTGCGGACGGGGAACGAAGTCGGCCGAATTCGGGAAAACGCAGGGTATGCTGGCGAGTAGCCGGCGATTCTCGAGCGACTCGACAACGAGTGGGCGTACATGCACCACACGAAACGCCGAGCGATATCTGGTAGCGCGATTTCGCCGAGAGAAGAACACGAAAGCCCATTCCAACAGAAATAATACGAGCAAAACGGCCTGGCCCGGGCGGGCAACGCCGTGAACGATTTTTGGGTGGGTCACGCGAGCCGAGCGTGATCAAGATAGCGGATTGTTGCTGTTTGCGGCAACGAAACGGCATTGAGTGACACTCGGCTCGTGTCACCCACGTCGGTTCTGCCTGGTTTCAACGTGCCAAAAATCGTTCACGGCGTTGCCGGGCGGGGCCGGTTCCTATTTTAATCGAATCTACGGCCTCGTTGACGAAGATTTGGCGACTGTTTTCGTTGTGTTTTCCGGGCGCAAGACGACGCTCCCGATGTTCAACGGCGATACCGAATGTGGCTGGCAGGCAGGAAACGGCTGCTGTGGGCGCGAAAGAGGTTGACCCTACGGACGATTCGCACGGTTATGCTCGCAGAGCAATTGATCGATCATCATCTCCGCGTCGTTTGCAATATGATCGAGTCGACACCGCCAAAGCGAAGCGAATGAGCCAATCGCGTCAAAGAAATCAGGGCCGAAAGCGCCGAATACGCTGTAGAGAATCTCTTGATTGAGATCTTTGTTAGGTAGCACCGACGATTTGTGCGGGCCGAAGCTCGTCCTCAATGACGAACGTACGAGCGGCCACGTGTAATGCTCGAATTTATCTTTGCGCTCGTTCCTTAGTCCATCAGCAAAGTCACGCACGCGGTCTGGCGCAAAGGCGAATTCGGTGACGTCATACTCCAACATCAAATAGCCAAGTAACATATCGGTCCATCGTTCTGAGTTGCGTCGAACGCAGTCGAACCTATTGGCCACTTTGTGATCGAGTTTCCGCTCGTCGACGAACAACCTCAATACGCGCTGGCGTGCTTCTAGATGTCCAATGAAAATGCTTCGCGCAATTGGTTCAATG
This sequence comes from uncultured Planctomycetales bacterium, assembly GCA_965365045.1. GTDB lineage: Bacteria > Planctomycetota > Planctomycetia > Pirellulales > Pirellulaceae > CBDUAB01. The sequence continues at coordinate 1,170 of CBDUAB010000063.1, read as the reverse complement.
CTGTGACTTGCGTGTTTGTCATCGCTAGCCGTGGCAAGTGCCGTCCACACTCGTGTGAGAACTTCGCTGATGATTATTTCGTCATACCAAGGACGAAAGGCCAACCAAGCCGCGCGTTTGCTTGTTGGACTTTGTAACGTGCGCCGAAACTTTTTTATCGCTTGGGCCCAGTTTTCAATACGGCATCTCGACGATGTCCAATACGCTTCGGCACTGCTGGGGGATAATCGATCCGCGCGATGGATAACCACACCGCCTTGACTCGCCAAAACGGCAGCCAATTCCACAAATTCACGGGCTTGATGCGAAGTGTCGGTCATACGTGGTTTGGGAAAGAACAGAATGCGCCAAGAGATTCGCATGACAACAATGCAAGCGACATGCCAAAAAACTCGATGTTCCGTTAATGACGTTATTTAGGACCGCAAGACCAAAAACTACGGCTGGCTCGGACAAGAAGGTTGCCCCTTTTCATCACCGTTGTTGAAAAAACACCACGCCACACTTTTGTTGTAGAAAAACGAGAGCCCGCTATCCGACATTGCTGGCGCTTGCCTGTAGCGGCCTACACGCTCTGAGAAGTCCAGGCTAGAATCGAGTTTGTCATCACGCTTTATGAGGGAAGTAAACGATGGACATAGCAGGGATCCGCGAGGCGCTCCACAAGCAACCGTTCAAGCCATTTACCATTCGATTGGCCGACGGCCGTTCACTGGCAGTGCCGCATCCCGATTTTGTCGCCCTTTCCAAGCGACGCATTGTTGTTGTCGCTGAAGATGATTCATGGACTGTAGTCGAACCGCCATTGGTCGTTTCGCTCGACTGAGCTCCACCAAAGCCAAAGGCGGCAACGGGCGATCAAAGAAACGCCGTCGCGGTTCTTAACGGGAACGGGTCGTGACAAACGCAGCTCTTGGCAGCGGCAATACGACGTCAATCGCCGCCGACCCCTTCCCAAAACTCGTCAGCCAGTTCGTGAACCGATTCGAAGCTGTCCTGCGGCGGGACTCTCGGATTGACATTCCCGGCACCGCCGTTGATGAACAGAAACGGGCCGCTGCCCGCTTCCAATGCTGCCGCCGCAATGCCGGGCCAGTCGCCGGAAAGCTGGTAGTTCCGCGGCCCGAGCACCACGCCGTGACAGGCGAAGTTGCAGATCGTGGCGACGCG
>CBDUAB010000062.1:0-9080 GCA_965365045.1 uncultured Planctomycetales bacterium | reverse complement strand
CATTAGTCATTCTTCTCGCGGGCGACCCATTGAAACGCACGCTGATACAAGATGTGCATTGCTTCCGAAACCAAAAAATGAGTGATTTCCTTCAAAAGCGAATTGGCGACGACGGCAATGGCACAGCGTTCACGATCCGCCTCGCCAGAGCCATTGATGCTGTCGCTATCGCTGATATCTACAACGAGGCAATAGCCTCCACAACGGCCACGTTCGACACGGAACCAAAGTCCGAAGAGGAACGACTGCGCTGGCTTGATTCCCATGACAACCGGCATCCGGTCTTCGTCGCCGAATCCGACGGACGAGTTATCGGTTGGGCCGCGTTAACGAAGTGGTCTGACCGTCCCGCTTACGCGCAGACCGTTGAATCGTCGTTTTATGTCGGCAGACAGTTTCGCGGCCGTGGGATTGGTCGTGCTTTGAAAGTGCGGCTAATCGAAGAAGCTCGTCGTCTTGGCTTTCACACGATTCTGGCGTTGGTCGCGGAGGGAAGCGATGCGTCCATCCATCTCAATAAATCGATGGGCTTCACTCATATTGGCACGATGAAGGAGGTCGGCCTTAAGTTCGGTCAGCGGCTCGATGTGCATGTGATGCAATTGATGCTTGATCAACCAGCCGAGCCCGAGAAGGTACGTTCCACGATTGCGGCAGCGGGCGGAACGGATTTCACGCTTATCGAATCGTTAACCGGCGAACAGATCGAGCAACTTCACGCTCTATGCCAGCAACAGTGGTGGTGTCAGGGGCGTTCGCTCGAAGACGTTGTGTTAATGGTTGAGAACACGAGTCTTGTTCTTGGCCTGATCGAAAACTCCAGCCAGCGACTTGTCGGATTCTGTCGAGTGCTGACGGACTGTGCGTTCCGCGCAACGATCTACGACGTGATGGTCGCCGAAGATTGGCAGGGACGTGGACTCGGCAGGCAACTTATGGATGCTCTGCTACAACATCCGAAGCTCCAAAAGGTCAGCGCCATTCTTCTACGCTGCAAGCCGAAGATGATCCCATTCTATCAGCGCTGGGGGTTCATCGTCACCGAGGAAGAATCACAGTGGATGATCAAACGCCAACGCGAAGGATGATGCGGCGATGAGCAAACCACGCAACCTTGCGATTCTGTTATTTGACGACGCCGAGGTCCTCGACTTTTGCGGCCCGTTTGAAGTTTTCTCCGTCGCCAACAATACGTTCGATTCACCAGCATTCAACGTCTTCATCGTGACGGAGAAGCTGGGGCCGGTCAAAGCAAGGGACGGCCTATCCGTGAATCCTGATTACGAAATCGTTTGTTGGTGCGCCAATGTGCGTAGGATGGCATCAAGGACGGTATCGAGTCGCCGGCCCACGTCTTCCGCAAGAAAACGCAACACCAGATACCCATGTTCCTGCAACAACATGTCTTTGCGCCGATCACGGCGGTAGGCGTCGGCGTCGCTCAAATGTTGGGCGCCATCTAATTCGACTACCAAGCGTGCATCATCACACAACAGATCCACTTCCATCTGGCCCCATCCGTCAAAAACGATCGGCAGCTGAGCGTTCAAACGGAATCGTCCCATAGTTTCCGGCAATGTTTCCAGTCGACGATAAAGGAACGCCTCCGAAGCGCTGCGAGCACGATTCACACCTTCCGCATCCGAATCTACCGTTCGCGTAACGTTGACAAACAGATCTGCTAACGGATTATCGACGCCATCGCGAGCCAATCTCCGCACGCTGGCCGCAAAGTCTTCTTTCCAGTTTGGATCCACGGGAAGCAGAACATCGGCGGGCCAACCGGGCATGGCACTCGCCGGCAGAAGTACCTTATAGCCCACGGCTTCATATCCCTTGCATCGTCGGTCGAACATTTTTGCCAACATCGGTACATTGAGGTCGGCATAGTCATACACTCGCACTTCACGCTTACTTTCGTAACGGCGGTGCAGCCTTCCCGCGTATTGGGCGATGGTCCCTCGCCATGAAACTGGCAGAGTCAGAAACAACGAGTCCAGCCGAGCGTCGTCGAATCCCTCACCGATGTAGCGCCCGGTTGCCAACAACACTCTTTCCTCATGCTCCGGAATGGCGGCAAGTCGAGCGCTAATCGCAGCCAGCTCCTGTCCGCTCAGGCCTCCCCGCAGCACGACGAGGTGCCGAACTTTGGGAGAAAGTTGTTTTTCCAGCCGATCAAGGTGCGCTCTGCGTTCGGTCAGCACGACGGGCGACCGGCCTTCCTTCACTGCTTGGACAACATCCGCGCAGATGACTTGATTGCGTGCATCATTTACGGTCAATTGATCGTACAATTCGTGAAACTGTCGCCGAGCATCCGGTTCGTCCAATTCTTTTGGAAAAAAGGCGGTGGGTCGCACGATAACGTTATGCTCAAATGGTCGGGCATCCGCTTGCTGTTTCGCGTCGACACGATAACGTACCGGCCCGCATTGCATAAAAATGATCGGATGGTGGCCGTCTTTGCGAATCGGGGTGGCGGTCAGGCCTGTCACGAACTTTGCCGTTGCATGACGCGCGGCAAGCTCAAAACTACGGGCAGACAGATGATGGCACTCATCCACGACAAGATGCCCGTATTCGCGGACCCGGTCGTCCACCACGCCGTTACGTACCAAGCTTTGCACGGTCGCCACATCCAACTGGCCGGTTGGTTTCTTTCGCCCGGCTCCAATCCGACCGATTGCCTTGGGCGGCAGTGCCAAGAACTCTGACACTCGCTCTATCCACTGCTCCAATAGTTGCTTTCGATGGACGATAACGAGCGTGTTGACACGGCGCCGCGCGATGAGCCAGGCGGCAATCACGGTTTTTCCGAAAGCGGTGGCGGCCGACAAGACACCCGTGTCATGTGCAATCATCGCGTTCGCGGCGGCCATTTGCTCCGGGTGAAGCTGACCATGGAATTCGAAGTCCATGAGTTCACCTGTATACCGCTGGTCTTGGATGATAGGCTTGACCTTTAAGTCCCGCAGAAGCTGCTGTACGTCATCCAGACAGCCGCGTGGCAATGCTATGTGATGCGGATGGTCGTAGGCGCAGGTTATGATGCGAGGCTTGTCATAGGTTGGCAGTCGCATCGCCTGCGCTTTATAAAACTCGGGATTCTGAAAAGCGGCGAGGCGGACCAAACGATTACGCAGGCTGGGAAGCAAAGTTTCTTTGGCGATGTAGATATCGTTCTCCAATACCAGCTTCAGGCTGTCGGGCAATTCTCCGGCGATGGGAGTTACTGCTCGCCGGCGTGATCGACGCGCGGTCCATGGCGCTGCGTTCTCTTCCTCATCAGGTAACGCAAGGTGTACACCGACAACGCGCCGCTGCCGTTCGGCGCGACACACGACATCCTCGGCTGAACGTCGGCTGATCCTGCGGATGCTCGAAAGGAAAACCCACTGGTCCGCGTAAGGGGCGAAGTTGTTGTCGAGGAAGACACTGTTTCCGCGCACGCGCGGCTGTTTTTGCAATGGAAGTGCAATCAGATTGCCAAACCCGGCCCGCGGCAACGTGTCCTGGTTGGGAAAAAACCGGTCGTAGGAATCCAAGCCAATGTCTGGCCGGCGCTCCATCGTTTCAGTCAGAATATGAGAGCCGAGGTCGCGGGCCAATCTTGCTGGGATTGCGGCGTCAAAGAAAAGCCAGATGTGTCCGCCGTTGCCGCCGCGCGATCGCTCCAAAGCGGCCGGTAGCTTCAACCGCTGACATGTTTCCAGAAATGCCTTTACGTCGTCACGCCAGTCTGCCTTGTCAAAATCGGCAGCCAGGAAAAAACAAGTTTCGTCCAGTAGCATTGGGTAGACGCCCATGACGAAATCGTGGCCGTCACGGTCCTTGCCAGCAAGATGTTGGCAAATCACCTCATCCGTAATGGGAAGGAATTGGCGATGCTGGCAGTCCCGGCATTTAATTCTGGGTTTCTCGCACAGGCCGGAAACCCATTCGTTGGCACAGGCAGGAGAGTAGCCCGCCTTACCGGTCTTTCGACTCTCAAAACGGCGCGCGTAAACATCTTCGCGTCCACGAAATAACGACCTGAACAGTTTGATTTTGACGTGCGGCAGCGAGTGATGGTTGACGAGGCCGTTATGCTGATGCATTTCCTTGACCTCATAATTGTGTCCGTGATCCGTAGCCCGGTAGGCAACGCCGTGAACGTTTCTGGTTCCCCGGCTCTGCCTGGGAACTTCATGACCTGCAGGCTCTGCCTGCTGACGATGAGGTGGAGCCTCCTGGCCAGTGCGGTCCCAGGCAGAGCCTGGGACCGAGACGATCGGAAAAACTCAAGCGGAAATCGTTCAAGATTATCGAGCAGAACTACACAACATCTTGTAATCGGTAGAGTCAAGTGACAAGTCTTTATAAGTATATACATGTACACTATTCGCGCGGATGTCAACCCGGTTCATTCTGGTAGCTGAATTCGCCAGAATTCGGGCGGTTCGTGGCACAAACACACCCGAAGTCTGGCGAATCCGCCTACAGACCAGCGCCTTTTCGACGAGAAGCGGGCGACCGGTTGCCCCCGCCGAAAAAGAGGCTTGACGTTGTCTTGTTGAGATTGTTCCGACAGCCGTCAAGTTGCTTCGCCGACCAGTTCCAGAACGCTTTCTCTCAATCCCGTCACGACACGAGCAAGGGCAACGTAGTTTATCTTGTCGACAGTATCTTCCGGCGTGTGGTAGTACGGGTAGCGGAAGTTGGCGGTATCCGTGATCATCAACGCCGGATAACCGCATCGCCAGAAAGCGGCATGGTCTGATCGGAAGATATCCTTCAACCACCGAGGTGCCGCCATGCCTTCTGTTGGAAACTGCGCTCGGCGTAAGCCTCGGATGACGCGATGAACGAGATGGCGAGAACGGACATTACCAATGACAGCGACGAAGTTCCCTGTCGTCGGATATACATGTCGCAGCAATGCGCTCGGATAGCGTTGGCTCAACGGTTCATCCAGATAACATCCGATCGTCTCTAGCGAGATCATGCACACGACGTTTTCGGCGTTTGCATTGCACTGCTGAGCATATCGAAGACTCCCCATTGTGTCGGTCATGTAGTACGGCATCTCCTCGTTCACAAAGAACGCGAAACGCACTGTACGCTCTGGTGCATGGTAGGCAAAGGCTCGCGCTAATGCCAAGTTAGCTACGACTGCCGACCCGTTGTCGTTGGCGCCGGGACTACCCGGCACGGTATCGTAGTGGGCCCCGACAACGACAACTTCTTCGGGATGACAACGACCAGTGCATTCAACATCAATATTCCAAACGATATTCCCATTAACGGCGATTTCCTGACGTCGTGTTTCATGTCCTGCTTCTCGGAGCGATCGTTCGATAAACTCTGCTGCTTCGATGAGCTGCGCATACCGATGGGAGACATTTCGTTCGCCGATGTCTTGAGCAAGCACCGTCAGATCTTGTAGTAACGACTCACGGACCTGCGCCTCCGACTCGTCCAGCGATGAAGGAACGCCGTGAAAAGACTTTCCAGGCATCCAGATCATACTCCTCCACGCGAGGACGAGAGCGACGAAAACTACACAGATCAATGCAAAGACGTAGACCATACTTCGCTCACCTTCGCAAAATGCCAGTTGTGCGTCGAAAGATGTCGAGGAGCGTCAAGAACACGGGTCTCTGACCCCGCACGATAGACCGACCGAATGTCTCACAGAATCGCCAAGCGGTTTGCCACTTCAGGAGACCTTCGGTCGGACGTTACGGCGAGGTCAGGAGACCTGCGCCGAGCGCTGCCTCCGTCTCCGTCTAGCCAACCGAGCCGATCCAGCCATCTTATCAAGAGATCTCAGCCAACAATCTGTCGAAAAAAGACTAGCCTACGGTCCCAAGATGGCGGTCACAAGACAAGCATTAATCTCGACGAGAACTCGAGTCGTAGCGGCATTTATGTCGAAATCGTTTCTTTATCGTGATCGTTCAGCTAAGATACGGCTAAGTATTCTCGTGCACGCCGATCGGCTTTGCCCGGTTTTTTCTCGATCTATATCACAATGTGAGCAATGATGACGACGAAATTTTCTTTACGTGGAGGCACGCTGCCATTTTTTTCACGCTTGATGAGGCGACGAAGACTGGGTCGGACGGCTTTGAGAAACTCAGCGAGTCAGCAAGGATTACAGCTAGAGACGCTGGAAGCTCGGTTGTTCTTGGCGGGCGTCGTCATTTCTGAGTTTCAAGCATCCAACAATTCAACCATTGCCGACGAAGACGGCGATTTCTCGGATTGGATTGAACTTTACAACAGCTCGCTGGATCCAGTGGACATCACCGGTTGGCATCTTACCGATGATGCGTCCAATCTTTCGAAATGGACACTGGGCGATGTGGATCACCCGATCATTCTGCAAACGGGTGATCTCAAGCTCGTTTTCGCCTCGGGAAAAGACCGGACCGATCCCGCTTCCGAGTTGCACACTGATTTTCGCTTGTCCGCGGCTGGCGAATTTCTGGCTTTGGTCGAAGACGACGGAATGACTATTGCCAGTCAGTACGCGCCAGAGTTTCCGACTCAACTCGAGGACCATTCGTACGGCTTGACGAACGGTCGCGATACTACGTTGTTGGTTGACACGGGTGCATCGGTCTCGGCGTTTGTGCCGACGGATGATTCCCTCGGTCTCGACTGGACACAGGTTGGCTTTAACGACGCCAGCTGGGCCAGCGGCGCGACCGCTGTCGGCTTCGAACAATTGGCGGCCGGCTTCACCGAGCGAGACGAATTTGACAATCCCTTGGGTCCGGAGTGGACCGTCGACATTCCAGCGGGCGGAACGGGTACGGTCAATGTGGCCGGCGGCAATCTACGCATGGATGTTCCCTCCGGGCAGAATAGCACGGCCGATCGAGGCCTGGCTCCCATCGTCTACCGAGATCCACCCGACCAAAACTCCAACTACGACATCATCACAAAGATCACTCCCGTGTCCGGAAACGGCGCTGGCGGGCTGGTGGTTTATGACGAAGCGAGCGGGCAACAGGTCTTTTCGCTGCAACTTAATCGACAGTCATCTTTTCTCAGTCAAATCCAAACTTCCGTATTCGATCAAACCTTGAATACACGTGTGGAATTCAATCTGAGTAACGCTTTTCTGCGCATCCATCGTGACCTATTCACCGATACCTGGACAACCTATTACAGGACCAGCGATGCCGATCCATGGACGGAGCTGACTACGATCACCGAGGGTGTTGCCGACGTTCCACAAATTAATTCGCCAAAAATCGGCATCATGACACGCACACCATCGGGCGCTTTTGTCGCGGATTTCGATTTCTTCGAACTGCAAGTGGCAGATGAACAAGCCATCTACGGTCCGCAAACGGGTCTGGATGTGGAAGGCGCTATGTTTAACGTCAATTCCACGATCTTCACGCGAATCCCAATTACCCTGTCCGGCGACCCGGCGCAATTCGACGAATTGGATATGCTCATTCGCTACGACGATGGTTTCGTCGCTTATCTGAACGGCGTTGAAGTGGCACGCCACAATGCGCCGGTCGTAGCCTCTTGGGATGCGGCCGCAACCGCTTCGCATGGCTCCGTAAATGGAGAGATTCCCGTCGAAGTCGTCAATTTGGACGCTTCTGTGGGCCTGTTACAGCAAGGCGAGAACGTGTTGGCTCTACACGGACTGAACACCACGGCCGACGACTTAGACTTTTTTCTGCTACCGCAGTTGGCGGCAATCAACACGAGCGGCGAATCGGAGCCAGGTTATTTTGCATCGCCCACGCCAGGTGAGTTGAATCCCGACGTGCCAACCACGTTGGGACCTTTTATTGAAGATGTGACGCACACACCGAACGAACCCTCAGCGACCGATCCGGTGGTTGTTACCACGAGGATTGTCGGTTCGAGTATCCCAGTGGGTGACATTTCATTGGTCTATCGCGTTATGTATGCCGCCGAATCCACAACGCAAATGGTCGACGACGGCAGTGGACAGGACGCCATGGCGGGCGATGGTATCTACACAGGAACCATTCCGGCAGGCGTCGCGAGTCCCGGCCAGATGCTCCGCTATTTCATCACTTCCGATGATACGCTGGGTAACGCGATGCGAAGTCCACGGATAACGGACACTGAGGGCACGGATCGTTCGCCGGAGTATTACGGCACGGTGATCGCCGATCCTACCGTCACCAGCGATCTGACGATCCTGCACTGGTTTGCCGAGAATCCGGCTGCCGGTCGGAACCGCAACGGAACGCGGGCCTCGGCGTTCTATGCCGGTGAGTTCTATGACAACATCTTCGTGCGCCAGCGCGGCGGTGCCACCAACGGCAACTCGCAAAAGTTCAACTTCGACGACGACCATCCGTTTTACGTGAACGAAAAGCTAGGACGCGTTGCGGAATTCAATCTCAACGCACAAGGATCCGACGCGAGCTACATTCGACAGTCGATGGCGTACCAAGCGTATACCGATATCGGCAACCAATCGTCCGAGTCGTTCCTAACACGCGTCGAAGTGAACGGTAACTTCGACCGCGTGGGCGTTTTTATAGAACAAGTTGACGAAGATTTCCTAGAGCGACACGATCTCGACCCGGAAGGAGCACTGTACAAGTTCGTCCAGCGTAGCAATCTCGATCCGGTCTTCAACGACACGATCACGGGAATCGAAAAGAAGACACGGTTGGGCGAGAATCTCGACGACCTGCAAGCGCTGGTCGACGGTTTGAACCTACCCACCGCCGAGGAACGCAAACAGTTCCTTTACGACAACATCAATTTGCCTCAACTGATGAACTATCTCGCCGGGCGGACAATCACGATGGATGCCGATGATGTCCGTAAGAATTTTTATGGCTACCGCGACACGAATGGTAATGGCGAGTGGTCCATTTTTCCTTGGGACAAGGATTGGACTTTCGGCGTAGAGGGTGATGGCGCACCGCACCTTCACAATCCGTTTTTTGGTGACGAGGACCACAGCAAGGCTAATGCGGATCAGTGGAATGTGTTGTACGAGGTGTTATTTGAAGAACCGACGACTCGTGAAATGTTCCTACGGCGATTGCGGACGACAATGGATGAGTGGTTGCAGCCGCCAG
>CBDUAB010000061.1:0-9098 GCA_965365045.1 uncultured Planctomycetales bacterium | reverse complement strand
GTGCTCATACACTGTTGCCACCGTTCGGGTATCTTGGCCCAAACGAACATTCCGGCCTTTGGTGGTGTGATGCTCCAGCCAATCCGCTGAAGTCCGCCGACCAATACGTCACGCCGCCGCTGGTAGATTCTCGCTTGATCTTCGATCGCGGCGTCACCGCGACGCAAAGCAATGATCGAAGCAATTTGGATTGCCTGAAACATTCCATAGTCATAATAACCCTTGATGACCGCCAAGCCATCAATCATTTTGGCATTGCCACAGCAGAAACCAACTCGCCAGCCGGCCATGTTGTAGCCCTTACTCATCGTTGTGAACTCAACACCAACTTCGATGGCGCCCGGTGCGGACAAAAAGCTTGGTGGATGATAACCATCAAAGGCAACGTCAGCATAGGCAAAGTCACTGATCACCATGAAGTCATACTTGCGCGCCAGGCGTACGACCTCAATGTAGAACTCGGGTTGGACGATCGACGACGTGGGATTATGAGGATAGCAGATGATGAGTAGTTTTGGCTTGGGAACCAGGTGCTCGCACGTGTAGGCAATGTTTCGTAGAAACTGCTGACTATCGTTGACTTCGAGCGTGATGACGTTACCCGACGCCAGTGCGACGGCATACATGTGCACGGGAAAGTAGGGCGCGGGTACGATGGCGGTGTCGCCCGGCCCCATGAGGGCCAAGCACATATGTGAAAACCCCTCCTTGGAACCAAGGCACGTAATGACTTCATTGTCCGGATCGAGGCGTACGCCGTGCCTTTTGAGATACCTGCCGGCAACTTCACGCCGCAGATTTACGATTCCGTTTGACTTGCTGTATCCATGGTTGCGAGGATCGCGTGCCGCCTCCGCGAGCTTCTCTATGACATAGTCTTCCGGTGGCTCGGACGGGTTGCCCATGCCGAGATCAATCACGTCGAAGCCCGCACGACGTTTCTGATACAGCAAGGCGTTAATTCTTCCAAACATGTAAGGTGGCAAACGATTGACACGCGCCGCCAATCGGACTTGGAAGGGTAAGTCCTCGTCTTTTGAGGGGAAAGTCGAACTATCTTGATCTAAGCCGCCAGGCATCGCGAAGTCGTTGGTCAAAAAGCAAAAAATGGATACCGAACCCAGCGGTCTCCGATCCGTGGCGGATCGTGAATCTTGCGGGGTTCGCTATGGTGTAACTTTTAGGGTACCCGGCAACGGGCCTAGGCAAAAGGGCCAAATCCGACCGGACTGACTCGCTTTTCCATTTTGCTGTTTTCGGGATTGACCTTTACAAGTACACTCCTCGGCGCGAGCTTGGCAAGGTCCCCGAAATCAGCAAAGTCCTAAGAAGTCCACAATCCGCGCGGCGATCATGAAAACTGCCGTTGTTATCTCGACCTACAACAACTCGGAACCACTGCGCAAGACGTTGCTTGGGTTCCTCACGCAAACTTACAAAGATTTCGACATCTTGGTGGCGGATGACGGGTCAGGCGATTGTGTGCGCGACGTGTTGGCTGCCCCGGTTTTCGATCCGTTGCGTATTCTGCACGTTTGGCACGAGGATCGCGGGTTTCGCCTGTCGGCCATTCGTAATCGGGCCATCGCCGAATCGACCGCCGATTACCTTATCTTTTGTGATGCGGATTGTATACCTCGTGACGATTACGTGGAAAGTCACACCCGGCACGCTCAACCCAATTACTTTATCGCCGGCGCCCGTATAAACGTTCCCGCCGCAGTACATCAATCATTTAGCGACGTGGATATCTTGTCACAGCGAGCTTTTGACGTTGATTTTCTTGCCGCCAAGTGCTCAGCATTGACACGCTATCGCGGACGCTTGTTACGAAGCAGCCGATGGGAGAATTGCCTCAACTTACTGACGTTCCGTTACTGCGTTTTCAGCGGATCCAACTCTTCCGCTTGGCGTCGCGATTTGCTAGCCGTCAATGGTTTTGATGAAAGTTTCACTGGTTATGGCAGCGAAGATCGCGATATCGGTATTCGCTTGCACAACAACGGCGTGCGGTCGCGGTATTTGAAATTCTCGCTTGTGCAAATGCACCTGGATCATCCACAAACATATCTTGATCCTGCGGTTGTGGCAGATAATCGCCGGCGCTTTCGTTCACGCAAAACGGATCGAACGACGAGAATCGATTTGGGAGTCGACACAGTGACGGCACGGGCGTGAGACGGAAGTATTTGGCTTAGCGCTGATGGTTTCTGGCGGATCGAAGTGCCACGTCGTGTACCGCGTTGTCGCTTCGTTGAGCCGGAACGCGGATTGCTGGCACACCGTGTTCCAGCGCATTCTTTGCTAGATGGAATCCTAGTCCATGATAGGATTCATGCAGCAATCTCGCTTTATCGATCATGGCTTGGCCGTCCGATAGTCCAGCATTCTCCACCCACGGCAATAATTCGACGCTGGCCGGTTCGCCGAGACTAACGATGTGGTTGCCGACGATTACGAAGTCGGTGCCGATTGCCCGTTGATTCGAATGAGGCTGAAAGAGGTCGCGCCCGACTGCAACGTATTTGAATCCTGTTGGGGCCGACAATTCGATCACCGTCGCCGCGATATCAATGTGACTGCCACAGGCTTCACGGGGCAGGTTTCGGCCATTGAGGATCTCTTTGCCGTACAGAATTAGAGGGACGGCGGATCGCTCAAAGACATTGGGGTTGTGGTTCAAGAAACGACGGCAGAAATGGTCACCGGTGATCACAAACAAGGATCGCGGATAACGCTTTTCCATCTGCTCGACGAACCTGCCCATTGCCATATCGGTGTACTTGAGATGTCCATAAATCTTTTCTAGATGGGCAACATCACCGTCACAGATCTGCCTCAATTCGGGGGAAATTCTCGGTATTTCACAGCCTTCCTTTTCCAGGTCGACTTGATAAGGGCCGTGGTAGCTCGAACTACGAATCACGTTAAAGGTGGGTTTGCTGAAGTCCAATTTACTCTCGACAAGTTCGAAAAGTGTCCGATCCAAGAGCTGACCGCCCGGCAATTCTCCACCGGGTTTGAGTTGGTCCGTCGAGTAGAATTCATCGAATCCTTGCTCCATAGTATGTTCCTCGAATCGCTGCCAACTCGAGGCAAATCCGCCTATGTTTCGAGTCGTGTATCCGAGTCGTTTGAGTACGTGTGTTAACGATGTTGGCAGTTCTTGTTGGTGAAGCGGATTCGTTTTTAACAAACCGTTGATAGTCGACGTGTACGACATGACCGAGCTATTGGCAGCTGGGAGAAACGAACGTACGTAACACCCGGAGCGTGCGAACCGGCGGCCGTAAGGGACTACATTAAGTGAGTTGTACTTGTCGAGGAATGGCCAGGCGTCATAGCTTTCAAGGAAAAGTAGAAAGATGTGACTCGGCGCACCGTTTGGAGCTCCACGTGCCGTACGGATTAAGGCGGAGTTGCTCAACGTGACGTCGGTTGATTCGATGTTTCCGCGGCCCGTCGAATCTTCTGACAACAAGGCAATCGCCTTGTGGGCATCTAGCTTGGAATATCGATGTGCCAGCAATGTGTACGAACTTTGGATGCGACGTTCTTTGTATGCATAGTGCAGCGCGAAATAAGGGTTGTAAACAGCTTTGTTGAGGAATCGATGCTTGGAGATTGCCGTGTTGGCACGTTGGAAAGGGTGTGATCCTAAACTTCCGCGAATGGTCAGTACACAAAACAACACGCATATAGTCGCCGCAATCCAACGGACGCGGAGTGAATTGAACTGCTGCTGAAATCCGCTTAAAAGAGAAAACTCGCCGGTGAACCAACGCCGATAGGCCAAATAGAATCCCGTACTCAACAACAATGATGTTGCCAGCTTGGGTAGAAGTGCGTACTCGTGCACCATTGTCAGAATAACGCTAACCGCGTCATCATTGACGATTTCGAACATGAATTCCGTGAAAACGTCGTTGAATTCCTGGTAGTACCCAACCATGCCGAAGGATAGCAGGGGTGTTGCGAGTGTAAATGCGATGATTAGGGCGTGCCGCAGAAGTGTGACCTGTGGAACCAGACCTTGAAACAATGCGACGGCCATTCCTAGGATGAATGGCGCAATCATCCAGTGCATGGCCACCTTGCCATCGACAATCAAACCTGTTCGAAAAACGATCAGCAAATCGGACAGTTGCCAGGAATCCGGCAGACGGTCGCTCAACATCAGCACAAACAAAACTCGCGAGGCGAACAATAACGTCACGCAGAATAGCCAAGCCTTAACATTCTTTTGAAATTCGATATGTGCGGCGGTGAAATTGTCTTGCATTCGCTTACCTTCCGCCGTTCTCAAGGAGTTAGAAAAGGATTCTTCGTTGCTAGCTCCGCCAATTGAGCCGGAAACGCGACCAAAACCGGGCGCGGGATGATAGCGAGACGTCGATCGTTTCCCTATAGCGGTTGTCCGACGAAACTCGGCTTGGTTCGCAGGCGTTGAATCACTATTATCCGTCCCACCAAAGGACGATTCTATCCTCGATTTGGCGATTTCCCGTGAGTGACGGTAATCACAGAACTCCGCGTTTTTTGATCGCGCGAATGAGCGCGATTGGCGACACAATTCTGACGCTTCCCGTGGCGAGCGCGCTACGAAACAAATACCCCAACGCGTACATCGCCTGGGTCGTTGAGCGCAAATCAGCGGCGATGGTAATGGATCATCCTTGTCTTGACGATGTGTTTACATTGGAGCGTGGCTGGTTTGTTTCCCGACACGAACGTCGTGGCTTGCGTGAGCAATTACGTGCTTGCAAGTTTGACGTCAGCATTGATTGCCAAAGTGTAACGAAAAGTGCTTTTGCCTGTTGGCTATCTGGAGCTGCTAAACGTATCGGTTGTCGAGGGAAGTATGGAGCCGAGCTGAGCCCGCTGTTGAATAATCATCTGCTGGAGCCTGCGGCCACACACCTTACGGATCGTTCATTGGAATTGCTCGAGCCATTGGGAATTGTTGCGCCGCCGATCGAATGGCAATTGTCTCGGGATACAAAGATCGAAACAAACGTGGCACACGTATTGGCCTCATTGGGATTGGCAGGTAGCTTTGCTATTATCAATCCGGGAGCCACGTGGAAATCAAAGCTTTGGGAAATAGATCGATTCGCGGCTGTGGCTCGACATCTGGGCGAGGCACGCTCGCTCAAGACGCTTGTGGTCTGGGGTGACGAACAAGAGCTCGCCGCGGCCAGGGGAATCGTTGCTAAGGCATCACCTCACACAATCCTGGCACCTCGAACAAGTTTGCGAGAGCTGGCAGCCGTTCTTCGTTGTGCTCAGTTGTTCGTTAGCAGTGACACCGGACCGCTGCATATGGCAGTGGCGGTCGGGACACCAAGCATTGGCCTCTACGGCGCCACACGCCCCGAGGATTGTGGCCCGTACGGTAAGCCTCATCGAGCGCTGCAGATTCGATATCACAAAGGGTCCCGGCGCGTCCGTCGCAACGCGGATAATTCAGCCATGCGTGAAATCACAGTGGAACATGTTTGTGACGTCTGTGATCAGATGTTAGCAAAAATCAACAAATGCGCGGCTTGAGATCTCAAAATGCCGAACGTTCTTTAGCTTTGGATTAGATAAAGGAAGCAAAAATGCAGATTCTCGATCTCACGCGATTTCACGAGGCAAGTGTCACGGACGATCCGTTTGAGTTCTTGGTATTGCCAGGCTTCGTACGTCGTGAATTCCTGGCTGAAATCGGTGCAGGCTTTCCAAGGATCGACCGTGGCGGTAGCTTTCCTTTGACTTCATTGTGCTATGGTGAATCGTTTGGCCGCTTGGCTGACGAGCTATTAAGCGATGATCTGCGAACGGCGTTTGCCGAAAAATTCGCTCTGGATCTGTCACAACGTCCGGCGACGATGACCGTCCGCGGTTGTTGTCGGTCGAAAGACGGCAAGATCCACACGGACAGCCGGTCCAAACTCATTACAGCGCTTGTGTACCTAAACGATGCGTGGGAATCCCCGGGTGGACGTTTACGGCTGCTACGATCCAAGGACATAAACGACGTCATTACGGAAGTGGCTCCGGACGGCGGAACGCTCGTTTGTTTTCGCAATCGCCAGAATGCCTGGCACGGCCACACACCTTTTGAAGGCGTTCGTCGCGCCATGCAATTGAATTGGGTGACCGACGAAGCGGCGGCACGGAAAACCGAACGACGCCATGGACGTTCTGCGTTTTGGAAGCGACTTGTACCGTCACGAGCCAGTTAGCGGACCTTCGACGGGCTGCAACTTGCTAAAGGCAAGCATAATCGTTCGATGTCGCGTCTCCTGGAAGAACTGCACCGTGGCTTGACGCTTTTCACCCGACCCGCCAAGAGCCAAGATCTTCCCCAAGCCATGCTTGGGATGAGTGACAACCATACTGAGCCGAAAATCGTCCGGCAAGGCGCATCCTGATGCCGCGGCATTCGCATCGCCAGCCATTTCGGCCGCCGTTGTGAGGCCAATCGGTTCGGTGAGAGAAGACGTATCCGCCTGTTGAGCTTTTTTCCGACGAAGATCCTCACCTTCTACAGAGTGTGGATAATCCTCGTGCGTGTAGTCGTCCGTTGGCTCACCGAATTGGGAAAGTTCCATTTCCTCACGAGGAAGTTCCATCAAGAACGAACTGGGAATCGTTGAGCCAACTGCGCCGCGATAGTGCCGTCGGTTTGCGAAACTCAGTTGTAGCCGTTCTTGGGCTCGCGTCATGCCAACGAACATTAGCCGTCGCTCCTCTTCAAGCAGCAACGGATCTTCACGCGACCGGTTGTGAGGCAGGATTCCCGATTCCATAGCAATGATGTAAACGGCGGGAAACTCGAGGCCTTTAGCAGCATGTAACGTCATCAAGGTGACTTTATCGCATTCCGTATCCATCGCATCCGTATCGTTGACAAGTGCGATTTGTTCCAAAAAGCCATCCAAACTTCCGTCGTCATTGTCAGAATGCAGTTCGTCGAACTGACGCGCGGCAGTTAGTAATTCCTGGACATTGGCCAGTCGTTCTTGGTCTTCTTCGGCCCCGGAGTATTGCAAATGATCCGTGTATCCAGTGACGCTGAGTATCAGACCGACGATTTCCTCGACTGAGGCGGCTGCTTCATCCACAAACTGGCTAAACTGCTCGACGAACTTTAGAACCGAGGTCCGCAGACGTTTGGAAATGGACTGAATGCGATCCGCGTTAGCGGCCGCTTCGAGCAAGGATAGGCCGTTTTGACTAGCGTGGTCTCGCAACCGTCGCAGGGTCTTTTTGCCGATGCCACGCGGCGGTGTGTTGACGACTCGGAGCAGCGCGTTGTCATTTCGCGGATTGTTGACAAGATGTAAGTAGGCCAGCACGTCTTTGATTTCTTTACGCTGGTAGAATTCCACTCCGTTTACGATCTGGTAAGGGACACCTTCGCTCTGCAAAGCGTGCTCCAGCGCTCGCGACAAAGCGTTAGTGCGGTAGAGAATTGCTACGTCACGCGCACGCCGATCCTCCAGTCGGATCCACGTGGCAATCTGGTTGGCGATGTCATCGGATTCGTCGCGGCCGGTTGCGTAGTTGACCAGGCTAACTGGTTCACCCTCTGGGTTCTCGGTAAACAACGATTTTTTTTTGCGTTGTAGGTTGTTGGCGATCAACGTATCGGCGCTGCGCAAGATATTCGGTGTACTGCGATAGTTTTGTTCCAGTCGTACCACACGCACCTCCGGATAGTCCCGTTCGAAGTCCAGAATGTTGCGTATGTCGGCACCTCGCCAACCGTAAATCGACTGATCCGGATCTCCCGTTACGGCCAAATTTGGATAGTCCTGCGCTAACGCCTTGACAATCTCGTATTGGGCCTTATTGGTATCCTGGTACTCGTCCACCATGACGTAGCGGTGATATTCATCGAGTTCCGCACGGATGACAGAGTTTTCGCCCAGGAGAAGCGCCGCTTGCATAAGCAAATCGTCGAAGTCGAGAGAGTTGGCCGAAATCAATTGCGCTTGATAAAGTGGATAGATTTCTGCCGTTACTTGCTCTAGTGGCTTCCTATTATTGGTCGCGAACTGCTCTGGGGTTACTAAGCGGTTTTTTGCGTCGCTAATCGTGCGAGCGATCTGCTGCATCGTGTACTGGCCACGATTAATATCAGCTTCTTCGACAACGGACTTGAGACAAGACATGCTGTCAGCAGAGTCGTAGATACTAAAATTCTCTGTCAGGCCGATGTGATGGGCGTAACGGCGCAGTAAACGGCTGCAGAAGCGATGGAATGTACCGACCCCAATAGGCATATTGGGGGCGAGTTCAGCAAGCCGCTGGCGCATTTCGTCGGCCGCCTTGTTGGTGAATGTGAGTCCCAACAAGTTGTATGGAGGAACCCCCGATTCCAGCAGGTACGCCAGTCGGACGGTCATCACCCGCGTCTTTCCGCTACCGGGACCGGCAAGGATTAAGAGGGGACCTTCGGTTGCCGTTACCGCCGCGCGTTGAGGTCGAGTCAGGTGTTCCAGTAACTTCGAATTCATGCTGTTCGTCAGGCGAAAGGCGTTCCGGGAGCGGTCTTCTAGCGAAATCCGCATGCTAGCACGACAAGAACTTCGATGTTCACCTATTCATGGTATGCGTATGCCGTGCAGATGTTATACTACGCAACAGGATAGTAGGTTGAGACCGCGACGCGGTCGCCACAAAGAAAAACCTTGGAGGGAGGGAACCCGATGACCCGCATACCTCTCAGTAGAGAAGATCAACAGCTTCAAACTCTCGAAGAACGTCTGCAAATGAGCACGGCCGAAATTGGGCTTTCGGTCCGCACGACGAACTGCCTGGAAGAGCGTGGGATATTTACCGTCAGGGATTTGCTGAATTGCACGCCAAAGGATCTGTTAAGCATCTCTAATTTCGGCGAAAAGACACTTGAAGAAGTCTACAATTCGCTGGAAAGCGTTGGCTTCTACCGACAGGGAAGTCCGTCTAACGCCAAATAGCGACGCCGCTCGCTTGCTATGCGATGATACAATTACGAGGAAAAGGCGAAGCACGGTGTGCGTGGCAATTTCCGCGCGACATTAGTTATTTATTCCCAAAATCACGTGTAATTCTTCTATGTGGGT
>CBDUAB010000060.1:0-9112 GCA_965365045.1 uncultured Planctomycetales bacterium | reverse complement strand
CGTCCATGGTAAATTCTCCATTAACTGTCAGCACGCCAGCCGCATCCTCGAAACCTGGCACGACGCGCGTGCCGCCAGCCACTGTCAATCCGCCGACGCTACCGGAGCCGCCGACGCTACCGGACCCGCCAAATGTACCCTCTTGCACGAGCGTAGCGGGTGCTTTCTCCGATATGAATAGCGTGCCGCCCCCAAGTTTGTGAAGTTGTTTCGAACTGTAGATGTCCGCATCAATTGTGACCACGCTCTCCGCGTCCACGGTAACTTCGCCGGAGCGAATGATTAGGTCGGCACCCGACAGGCGTAAGTGGTCCGAGAAACTGATGGACTGGACAATCCTGCCTTCGCCTAAATCAATCTGCCCGGGCGAACCCGACGAAAAAACAACCGTATCGCCAGCTACAAAACCAGCGTCCGCGATGTCAGCTCGCGTCCAATTGTTTTCATCGGACCATTGCTGGCCATCGCCCGGCAATCCGATATCCGGATTGATGCCATTCCAAATGATCGTCCGCGCGTCGACAATTAACGTCGCCGTTGACAACGGGTCACCAATGACGACTTGTTGCCATGATAGCCAAGGGATGCTTGACCATGCCGATTCGGCCCAAGTCAGTTCGCCGAAGAGGAAGTTGTCAAGCAATACTTCGTTGTCGGCAAGTGAGAACGCAAACGGTTCCCACGTCTGACCGACACCAAAAGTGCCACCCGCTTCGACAAAGTCGCCGAGCTGTCCTTGGTCTTTAAATCCTCCTACGTCGCCAAAATCTTTCGCGTTGTAGCTCTCCAACGTGTTCATGATCGCGCCATTGGACAATTGGCCAGCGAACGATTCGACAAAACCCGTGGCGTTACCACCGTGATTGCCGCCGTAGCTTGCCAATACAGCAACATCGTCGGTTACAGTTTGAGTATTGGCAGAACCAGTGAAGCCATCGCCACTTCCGATGAAGAAAACACCGTCTTCGTTAAACAACAGCTTGTCGTACAACGGCGACAAAAACTGCGCCGTCTCGTCGTAGTCGTCGCCGAGATGGCCAATGGGGTTGCCTTCAATGAGCGGAAGATTATCCAGGTTGCCATTCAAAGTCGCATCGGTCGTGTTTTCATCGATCAAAATGAGATCTTGAAACTGGTTATAACTGGGATACTTGCCGCGATCGATTAAACCGAACACGTCGTCAACAGAGTTACCGTCAAGTCGAGTCGTCAGGTAGATATTGCCGGCGCTTGTTTTCGGGCCAGCCGCCGTCTCTTTCATCTCCCAAGCCACATTTCCCAAGTTTTGAAAAGACTTAGTGCGTGTTATCCGCGAACGGAGAAAATCCGTAATCGTCCCCGTCGCGTTGTGATACGGGTTAAACACAACATTGTCAGCAACAGAATCCATTGTGTCATTGGCTTCACCTTGGTCCAGACGTTGCCAGAGCAACGTTAGTTCGGCGTCCACGGCCGCGTAGGTAGCATTCCCTGACGTCAAAAGATTGCCAGCATTCTGCGGTTGGTCGCCAGCAACGGGCAAATTGATGTCCTGAATGCGATGCGGCAATCCACGTGTCAAGGTAAAGGCGATCACCTGACTCGTCAGTCCAGCCGCCGTCAGATGATCGCGCAGTGGATCGCGAATCTTGGACGTGTAGTCAGAGTAGCTGATGTCGCCGGGCACAATCGTTGGGTCGTTGAAATCAAAGCCTAGGACACCTGGGCGAGATTGCTGATAGTATTGGAATACATCGAAACTGTCCGACTGCCCGCTGCCGTTGGAGTCGGGGCCCTGCGAGTTGTAGATGACCAAAACCTGGTTTGGCTGCAGATCTGCCCGCACTGACGTTACAAGGCAGTGAAAAACGCAAGCAAACAACATGCAAGCGCGCAGCCCGGCAACGGCTCTCGGACGTGTGTACGACATACTGAATCCAGCGTCGAAAGCGACGAATAAAATGAAAAGCACGCGGTATGCCGGAAAAATAGACACAACCATTTCTTCCCGCCCCGTTCCAACCCTCATTTTACTCAGAATCGGCCCAAACGGGCAAATGATTTAAACCGGCAGTCGATTAACTACGGCGTTGAGCAACGACCGTTCGCGGCAAATTCGCCAGATCGTGCTTGATCTCACAAGATGAGAAACCCCCGTCCAGTTTGATAATTTCCTCTACGGATTCATGGATCATCGGACTTATTTCCATGATCAGCCAACCGCCAGGACGCAAGAACTCGGCCGCTTGGGGCACAAGTCGGGAAATCACCTCGGTACCGGTTTGACCGCTAACCAACGCTTGATACGGTTCGTGGTCCCGGACCTCTGCCGGCAGTTCAAGAAACTCGGCTTCACTTACGTACGGTGGGTTACTTAACACAAAATCAAATCGTTCATGCGGCGAAACGGCGCGAAACAGATCAGACTCAATGAATTCAATACGGTCGTCGACGTCATGGTGGACCGCATTCTTGCGGGCGGTTTCCAGCGCCGCTGAACTGATGTCCGTCGCCACAACGTGACTTGACGGCAAGTGGCAGGCCGCACATATAGCCAATATGCCGCTTCCCGTCCCGATATCCACAATTCGTAGTGGCTGACCGTTTTTCCTCTTTTGATTGGCGATGTCGAGTTGTTTGGCGATGTCGAGGAGCATGACAACCAATTGCTCGGATTCCGGACGAGGAATCAGGACGTCAGACGTCACGCGGAACGGCAAAGAATAAAATTCGCGGTGTCCAACAAGATACGCAACCGGAGTCCCCTCGGCGCGACGACGAACCAGTTCGCGAAAAGCCGTGCGAATTCGCTCGTCAGCCACCTCGTCAAACGCGGTATACAGATCAATCCTTTTACAGCCCCGTGCTTCAGACAGCAGCACTTCAGCGTCTAAACGCGCAGAAGTCGAACCATGATCGCGTAGATAGTTCGTCGTCCATTCCAACAGTCTGAGAATAGTCCACGGCTCGGTCGTGGTCATGACGAAATACCATTCAACTTAGCGAAACGATTACTCGGCGGCACAAATGTCCTTGGACATTGTGTCACCTTACAGCCCTTTCTCGCAATGCCACACGCCGCATCACGATGTTCATTACCGTGGTTGAGGCAATACTGGTGCACCTTCGGGAAACCACAAAGGTACCTTTCCGGGAACTTGCGCGGGATCGACGACGCGTGGAACGATCGGTTCTGGCGTAAACACACCCTGTTCTGCTCCACTACGGAGACTGTTGGCCCGCGAAAGCAGCTCTTGTGTTGGGACCAATCGCTGCGGTTGGAGTTGAAATTCGAGAACACGCTCGTCTCGCAATTCGCGCCCGACGACGTTTTCGGAGATAAAGTCGATCGGAGGCAATTGGTACCACGGAGCCCGAATCGTCTCTAGCGCTGTGACCGGCTCGAATCCATCCTTGATAAGCTTCACTTTACGCGTTCCATAGTAAGTAAAGTACGTCGAGACAGGTGTCAAACCTATTTCGTGATCGTCGATGTAAACCAAGGCACCGGGTGGATTACTGCGAATTGTCAGCCGGCGACGCATGCAACCGGAACTGACCGTCACGAGGACGATCAGCAAAAGGACTGGCCAGAGTGGTAACCGGACGGACATGGGTACGCATGAGATAGAGTAGATGAGCGAAGACGCGACGCTGTGCGATGCGTTCCACGTGGAATTCGAGCAGTAACACAAAGTGCGGCGAAGTATACATGTTGGGAATTTGTTTGACCAAGCCAATTCGGCGCCTATCTCGCATTCGTTGTCGACGGTAGAATTCGTTAGCAGCGGTGATAGCACGTATTCGCGTAAAAGCCTCAATAATGCCAACCGAACTACATGACTGGGGAAAGTCGCTACAGTGCTGTAGTGGCACGGATATCGGACTGCGCCGCGGCAACAACCAGGACTCTCACGCCGTCCAATTAGCAGCAGATATGGAACAGTGGCAACGCCACGGCCATCTCTTTATCGTCGCCGATGGTATGGGGGCCCACGCCGCTGGAGAACTTGCGAGCAAGCTAGCTGTCGACCACGTGTCCCTGATTTATCGTAAACACGATGAATTCTCTCCACCGGAGGCAATCGAAAAAGCGCTGCAGGGTGCAAATCAAGAGATATTCCGGCGTGGTCAAGAGAACCTCGATTTCCATAATATGGGGACCACTTGTAGCGCGCTGTTGTTGCTCCCGCAAGGTGCAGTCATCGGGCATGTCGGCGACAGCCGTGTCTATCGTCTTCGTGGCGATGAATTCTGTCAGCTCACATTTGATCACAGCCTTGTTTGGGAAATGCGCGCGACTGGCCAACTCGGCGACGACGACGAATCGTTGCCAGGCATCCCGCGGAATGTGATCACTCGGTCGTTAGGGCCGCATACAAGTGTCCAAGTCGATTTGGAAGGGCCATTTCCCGTCGAAGTGGGCGACACATACCTGATTTGCAGTGACGGGCTAACGGGGCCATTGAGCAATAAGGAAATCGCGACGGTGCTGAAGGTCATGGAGCCCGAGGCGGCATGTCAATTCCTGATTGACCTGGCAAATATGCACGGCGGTCCGGACAACGTGACCGTAGTGATCAGTAAAGTTGTTGAGCCCGAAATGGCTACACGACAGCGAACCGACACACCACTAACCATCGGTAGCATGGATACGGTCTCTCGCAATGTTCACCCGGCAATCTGGGTCGCGATTTGCGTTTGCGCGTTGTGCGCGGCGGTCTTGCTCGCCACGGATTGGCCGTTGTCGGCGGCCGTCGCATTCGGGCTTTTCGTCGTCGCCGCTCTGGCGGCCTGTGCCTATAAACTTGACGTTTTCGGTGACGGCGGTTTGCGCCTGTCCGAAGATCATCGCCTTGGCAAAGGACCCTATCGTCGCACGGTTGACTTTTCGACAGCCGACTTCTGTACCAAGCTCGCAGAGAAGCTACGCACTGCTAAAGATACCGTCGACGCTCGTGATTGGGACGTCGACTGGACAGAGTTCGAAAAAGACCAACGAGCTGCAGAAGAACTCGTTGCTAGCAACCGACCTGACGAAGCGTTGCGAACGTATGCCAAAGCTGTGCACATCATCGTGAATCAAGCCCGCCGATGTATCCGTTCCACGGCGTCCGATTCACAAAACTGAGTTGGCCTTCGGCATTACGACTTGCGACACGACATTCGATCCTGATAAACTCCCGACCGGCGTTTGAAACTCCGGTTCTATTTTCGCATCTCTCTCAACAAGTCCCGTCGAACTCCGGAGGTTGCCATGCGGCAAGGAGGTCGCCATGTGTTCTCGTTGGCCAATACGCAAGAAGCTGCTTGTCGGCGGTTTTCTGTTGATTATCACGGTTCTGAGTTTGTCGTTTAGCGGCGTTCGCGGTGCATACGCGTACCGCGCGTTGGCCAAAGGCCTAAGCCGTCGCGCTAGTGAATTGCCACTGGCCAGCGAACTCGCGCAACATGTAAGTGATTTGCGTGTTACGGTCAGTCGGGTTGACTATGACGTGCAATTCCCGGCCGACTCACACGGCGAAGAAGTCACGCTTATGGCGCTTCGCCAAGACTTTGAAAGTCATCTGATTCACGTGCGGCAGACGCTGGAAAGCTATCGAGAACAGTTGCGTGATAACGAAACTTACCAAGTTTCAAGGGACGTGATCGGAGATAGTGAACAGGAGTGGCAAAGCGTCCGCCTGATCGACGAAACACTCCAGCGAATAGACAACTTGCAAACAGAGGAAGACTGGATTCTGACAGCTGTCAGCATCGACAAACTAGAGCAGGAGCTAGATGACCTGTATAAGCTTTCAGCCCAATTGCCGACGTTCCTACAACAACGGATGCATACCCTAGAAAACGATGTTCGTGGCCATTACCGCACTTGGATCGTATTGACGTGGGTAACTACAATTGGCGCATTGATCCTCGTACTGACTCTGGCCGGTTTTTTCTATCGCTGGGTATTTCGCCCGTTGGGCATCTTAATTGACGGCTCACGTCGTGTAGCCAGCGGCAACTTTGCCCATCGCATTCAACTCGACTCACAAGACGAGATGCGTGAACTCGGTGACGCGATGAACAACATGACTCAGAGCTTTCAAGAGATTCGCGACGACTTGGACGGTCAAGTTCGCCAGCGAACGCGCGAAGTCGTTCAGAGTGAGCGACTGGCAAGCGTTGGTTTCTTGGCGGCTGGAGTCGCTCACGAAATCAATAATCCGCTGGCGTCAATTGCACTTTGCGCGGAATCACTTGAGGACCGCTTGCACGATGTATTTCAAACTGACGATGCGCTATCGGACGACGAACACAACGAAGACGTCACAATTCTGCGCAATTATTTGCGGATGATCCAAGACGAAGCATTTCGCTGTAAGAGCATTACCGAACGTTTGCTCGACTTTTCCAGGATCAGCGAAGTAGAAAAACAAAATGCCGACTTAAACGAAATCGTGCAAAGCGTCATCGACATGGTGGGCCACATTGGCACGTACAAGGAAAAACAGATCGTTTACGAGCCGACCGCTGCCGTGATCGCTCCCGTCAACACGCAAGAATTCAAGCAAGTTGTACTCAACCTACTAACGAACGCGCTCGATAGCCTGGATCGTGGCGGCGTCGTCACCATGAAACTTCAGCAGCGGGGCCAATTCGCCGAATTGAGCGTCCGGGATAACGGCTGCGGAATGTCGCTCGAAGTTTGCCAGCACCTATTCGAGCCCTTCTTTACCAGACGTCGTGATGGACAAGGTACAGGACTCGGCCTATCCATCACCTATCGAATCGTTACCGACCACGGCGGACGCATCGAGGCAAAAAGCGACGGGCCAGGAACCGGCTCCGAGCTGATCGTGCAGTTACCTCTGGCCAACACCGCAGACAAGGAGATCGAAAATCGATACCAAGCCGCTTAAGAGTTTGAAGCTGTTGTTTGCTGACGATGAGCCATCGCTGCAAGAATTGATGCGACTCGAGCTGCCTCGCCTGGGCCATGAAGTGACCGTATGCCCAGATGGTTTGACCGCGGCCGCTTGCCTTGATGAAGAAGTCTTTGACTGCATCATCGTCGACCTCGATATGCCGGGACTGAACGGGATTCAGATCATCGAACGTGCAAAACAGTTGTCGCCGGATACCGAAGCTGTTGTCATGACGGGGAAATCGTCGCTGGAAACGGCCGTCGCCGCCTTACGCCATGGTGCCTTCGACTATTTAACCAAACCCTGCAAAAGGATTGAACTCAAAGCTCTGTTAGAACGTGTCGCCGAAAAGCGAGAGCTGACCAACAAATACCGCGCGATCAAACACCAGCTCGAACGCATCGAAGGCAAATCGGAACTCGTCGGTGAAACAGATTCGATGCTGCGCGTTCGTGAACTTACGGCCAAGGTTGCCCCCACCAACTCCACCGTCCTGATTCTGGGGGAGACCGGAACTGGCAAGGAATTGATCGCGCGCTCCGTACACGATCAAAGCTTGCGAGCTGACAAACCATTTGTACCGATCAATTGTGGAGCTCTTCCCGAAAACTTGATCGAAAGTGAATTGTTCGGACACCGACGCGGCGCGTTCACCGGCGCCGAGGAACATCGTGTTGGTTTGTTCGAAGTCGCCAATGGCGGCACGATCTTCCTCGATGAAATCGGCGAGCTACCCAAGTCGATGCAAGCCAAGCTGCTCCGTGTACTTGAAAGCGGCGAAGTACGCCGTGTGGGCGATAACGAAGCATTTCGTGTCGACGTGCGCGTCGTTTGCGCGACGCATCGCTGCCTTCCGGAAATGGTCGCCGAAGAATCCTTCCGCGAAGATTTGATGTTTCGCATCAATACATTCGAAATCAATTTGCCGCCGCTTCGCCAGCGCGTGGCCGACATACCTCAGTTAGCCAGACACCTGATAGCGCGTTTCTGCAAAAACAAAAGGCAGACGGACGAAGCGTTTACGGAAGAAGCTATCCATGTCCTGCAGCAATACCACTGGCCCGGCAATGTGCGGGAATTGGCCAATGTAGTCGAACACGCAACGATCCTGTGTGACGAGTTGCCGATTACTCCGGAACACTTGCCACGCGTGCTGACCACCACGGCGGGAACTCTTTCATTGGTATCAGGTCCCATGACTTTGCGGGAAATGGAACTGCTGGCAATTGACCAAGCCATGCAACGCCACAACGGCAATAAGTCCCGTGTCGCCGAAGAATTGGGCGTCAGCCTCAAGACACTCTATAACAAATTGAATCAAGCCGACTTGCAAAAAAAATCGGCCTAAAGCTTGGCCCACATGTGTGAATCAGACGGACGAGCATTTTGCGAACGCAGAACCATGGACTGCCACCGTGGCAGTAGCTTCATCCGCGTCTTCGGGGACGATCCGCTGATGCTGTCCTAGCTTAGATTTTCCGCACAACGCCCACGACAACACCCAACACGCGTGCATCCTTTACATAGATGGGCTTCATATCTTTGTTCGCCGGTTGCAGCCGAATTCGGCGTCGTTCCGGAAACCAGTATTTCAACGTCGCTTCACCGTCCTCCGTTTGGGCAACGACCATCTGACCGGAATGTGCAGTCCGCTGCTTACGCACCACGACATAATCGCCGTCCGCGATTTGGGCATCGATCATTGAGTCGCCACTGACTTCCAACACGAATTCGCTCTTGTGACCGAACATGCTGCCAAAATCGATGCGCTCGTTTTGCTCAATCGCTTCATGCATGACACCGGCGGCAACGCGTCCGGCTAACGGCAAACCCTCATCGCCCAGACCACCGGTCAATTGAATCGCCCGTGACCTATTCGGTTCTCGCGTAATCAGCCCTTTTTTTTCCAAAGCACGCAGATGACACATGACGCCGTTTGGTGAGCTGATCTTGAATCGCTCCCCAATTTCACGAACCGTCGGACCATATCCGCGATTCACGATTTTGTCTCGAATGAATTCAAAAACCGCTTTTTGACGTTTGGTAAGTTGCTCCATTTGCCCCCTGCCCCCCTGCCCTTAAAATATGCCGCTCGCGATGACCGGCGAAATGCCCCGTGGGCGGCCCCTTGCGATACGATCCAGTGCAACGAGTGCCGTCCATTTCAAACAGTTATAAATATACGTCCGTTCACTGTCAATAGCGCATGTACACTAAATGGA
>CBDUAB010000059.1:0-9148 GCA_965365045.1 uncultured Planctomycetales bacterium | reverse complement strand
CGCCCAATGGTATGACGCTTGTATCGCCTTGCCCGGATGTGACAAGAACATGCCCGGATGCCTCATTGCCATGGGACGCCTCAATCGCCCGTCAATTATGGTCTACGGTGGAACCATCAGAGCTGGCATACTCAACGATGAAAAGCTCGACATTGTTTCCGCGTTTCAATGCTACGGTCAATATGTCGCGGGGCAAATCAACGATGAACAGCGTCAGGCAATTGTGCGAAAATCCTGCCCCGGAGCGGGTGCTTGCGGAGGTATGTATACGGCCAACACGATGGCCAGCGCCATCGAAGCGCTCGGCATGTCCCTGCCGTACAGTGCATCGATTCCAGCCGAGGATCCGGACAAAATCGACGAGTGCCGTCGTGCCGGCGCGGCAATCCTTCACCTGCTGGAAAACGACATTAAACCGCGCGACATCATGACTCGCGAGGCGTTCGAAAACGCGATGGTGATCGTGATGGCTTTGGGCGGCTCGACGAATGCTGTGCTGCACCTAATCGCGATGGCCCGTTCCGTCGACGTCCCGCTGACGATCGACGACTTCCAAGCCGTCAGTGACCGTGTCCCCTTCCTCTCCGACCTCAAACCGAGCGGCCGCTTTGTTCAAGAAGATCTACACCAAGTCGGCGGAACTCCCGCAGTGATGAAATACTTGCTTGCCGAAGGGCTGATGACTGGTGATTGCCTCACCGTAACCGGTAAGACACTGGCCGAAAATGTCGCCGATCTTCCGGCATTCAGCGATGGACAGGAGATCGTGCATACGGTCGACAATCCCATCAAAGCGACCGGCCACATCCAGATCCTCAGAGGCAATCTTGCGCCGGAAGGTGCCGTAGCTAAGATTACTGGTAAAGAGGGTCTCGTCTTTACAGGCACGGCAAACGTGTTCGAATCCGAAGAAGACATGGTCGCCGCTCTCGAGCAAAACAATATCAAGAAGGGCGACGTGGTCATTATTCGCTACGAAGGGCCCAAGGGAGGACCTGGCATGCCGGAGATGTTGACACCAACGTCAGCCATCATGGGCGCCGGCCTGGGCAGTGATGTGGCATTGTTAACGGACGGGCGCTTCTCGGGCGGCTCACACGGCTTTATCGTGGGACACATCACGCCGGAAGCACAAGAAGGAGGTCCAATCGCACTGGTGAAAAATGGCGATCGGATCACGATCGATGCCGAAAACAGACGGCTCGACGTTGAGCTCTCCGCTGACGAATTGGCCAAGCGTCAATCCGCATGGCAAGCTCCTCCCTACAAGGCGACCCGCGGGACACTGTACAAATACATCAAGAACGTGAAATCGGCATCCGCGGGGTGCGTGACGGACGAATAAGAACTTAACCTCTTGAGGTAAGACGTGTGAGGAATGGATCCTAACTGGCTGCTCGTCATCTATTGCGTGCTCGTTGTTGTCAGCTCCATGGCTGGCGGAGCATTGCCCACGTTATTCAAGCTGACCCACGTGCGAATGCAATGCCTGCTTAGCCTGGTCGGTGGGTTCGTGTTGGGCGTGGCACTCTTGCACATGATTCCGCACGGCGTGGCAGCTTGTCAGTCGCTCGAACTGGTAATCCATTGGACGTTAATTGGTTTGCTGTTCACGTTCTTTCTAATTCGCCTTTTTCACTTTCATCAGCACGGCCCGGAAACGCAGCCCACCGACGATGACCACGATTGCCCGAACCATGAACATCATCATCATGACGGCGCCAATAACACAGTGAGCTGGACCGGCGTGCTGCTCGGTTTGTCCGTGCACACCTTGGTGGATGGCGTTGCGATGGGTGCCGCCGTCATGACGGATTCCGCCTTGCACCACGATAACGGCAGTGCTTGGCCATACGGATTCGGCGTGTTCTTGGCCGTGTTTTTACACAAGCCCCTGGATGCCTTGTCGATCACCGGATTAATGAGCGCCGGCGGTTGGTCCGATCGCGCGCGGCGTCGGGTCAATCTGGGCTACGCGCTCATGTGTCCACTAGGTGCGGTGTCGTTCGTGTTTCTTGCCAGCACGGCCGTCGCCAACAATCTCGGCAATTTGTTGGGCATGGGGCTTGGCTTGTCAGCCGGTGCTTTCTTGTGCATCTCGCTAAGCGATCTTTTACCCGAACTTCAATTCCATCGTCACGATCGTGGCAAGCTTTCCTCCGCATTGCTGTTGGGTGTCGCATTGGCCTACGCAATCGGTTTTCTCGAAGACCCGCACACGCACGGCACACACAACCATGATGAGCCGGCCATTCACAGCCACGAGGATGCAGGAACGCATTCTCATTAGGTCGACGCGCGAGTCTGGGTTGCCAACTCCGTCACGCGTCTATAATCTGAGGTACTACCTCAGTTACTTGTTTTCACGAAAGCCTGCATGTCAACAACCGCCACTGCCAGACCCACAACGCTACGCGAGCTTCGCGAGAGCGGCTGGAACTCAAAAACCGTCAAGCAGGAAATTCACGACAATTTCTTGGTCAAACTTGCGGCGCGCCAAGAGTTGTTCCCGGGTATCGTCGGCTTTGACGATACGGTGATTCCAGAAATCAATTTGGCTTTGATAGCCAAACATGACATGTTGTTTCTGGGTGAAAAAGGCCAAGCCAAAAGTCGCCTCATGCGATTGCTGGTCCGCTTCCTCGACGAACGAATCCCCTACATCGACCTGCCCGGCGCTCCGGTCCATGACGACCCGTACAATCCGATCAGTCGCATCTGCCGCGAGTTCATCGCTGAGCATGCGGACGATCAAGTGCCCATTGCCTGGTGGCCGCGAAACGCGCGTTATGCCGAGCGACTGGCGCCCGGCACCAAGTTTGCCGACATCATTGGTGAGATCGATCCATCTAAACTGGCCGGTGGCACAAGCATGTCCGCCGAAGACGCGTTGCACTTTGGACTCATCCCGCGCATGCATCGCGGTATCTTTGCCATGAACGAGTTGCCCGAGCTGGATGAACTTGTCCAAGTTGGTCTGTTCAACATTCTGGAGGAGCGCGACGTCCAGATCCGCGGCTATCCCATTCGCTTTGACATTGACGTTTTGATCCTCTTCTCGGCGAACCCATCAACGTTTAATCGTAGCGGCAAAGTGATCCCACAGCTCAAGGATCGAATCGGCTCCGTGGTGCACACGCATTATCCACGCGACCGTGATCTGGGTATTCAAATCACTGAGCAGGAGGCGGGCATCGACATAGAAATAGATTGTGAATACCCCGTTGTCGTGCCGTTTTTCATGCGGCAGATTATCGAAGAAATCACGACTCGCGCGCGAAAATCCAAATTCGTCGACCACGAATCGGGCATCAGCGCCCGTTTTTCGATCGCAAATTACCGCACGATGATCGCCAGTGCACGACAGCGGTCCGTGGTCTTGGGAGAAAAACCCGCCGTACCGCGCATCAGCGATCTCGGGCACCTCTATTCGTCGTCACTCGGAAAACTGGAACTTGACTTGATGGGTAGCCACCAAATGACGGAGCGACAAGTTCTGGAATCGGTCCTTGCTGAAGCGATCCAGTCAGTGTTCGAAGAGTACGTGGACAAACATGGATTAGCAGAAATCGCGGAGATCTTTGCCAAGGGCGTGAAGATCGAAGTTGGTGATATGTTGCCTTCGTCGGCTTATGCCAAACTCCTCGAACGTGTGCCGCCGATTTGGGACAAGGCGTTTGAAGTAAACGCTTCCGCGGATCCGGCCGTACGTGCCTCTTGCATCGAATTCGTATTGGCCGGTCTTTATGCCATGGACAAAATCTCCCGTGCCCAGCGACATGGTCAAATTGTCTACGAAACGTAATGCAGGGGCGAACGGGGGCCGTGAGGCCCGCGGCGGTGCTACGATACAACGTAGTACAAACGAAAATGATACGCAACGATCAGGACTCACCCGAATCCACCACGGGCGTCCGGCCCCCCTTCGCCAAAAAAAACCATTCTGGACCAGCAAACGATGTCCAACTACAAACCCGGCGGAATAATCCATACGTATCAAAAATACGACCCGCGGCAGTTTCCAAGTCCCACACAACCGCCGCCGGACGTCGTCTCAAGCGCTTTCGACCATTTGCTGATGTTTGGCAATTCGCGACGGCTCACCGAGGAAGAGCTCGCCCGCGCAATTCACATCGACCCCAGCCAGATTGCCGGTTTTGGCCCGAGCATCGACGCGATAATCGCCATGCTTTTGGAACGCAAACGAAAAATCCTCGAACGTTATGAAACGGAATCGGTCCAGGAACTCGCCGGCCTCAACTTTCGCGATGAAGTCGCCACGGCACGACCGCCACGCAAATTCCACAAGGTATTCGCCACGGCGGTACGAGACGAGCAGATCTATCAGCTCGAACGCATCTGGTACGCCATCGGCGACGACCGCGCACCGTTCGCCCGCGAGTTGGTATCGGTAATGGAACGGCTCGGCGAAAAGTACCAAATTGACGAACTTGCCGCCAAATACGACTTTCTGGGCGTCACGCCGCTTGACGTTCCCGAAGCCCTGGCAGTCAAGGAAGAACTTGACAAGATCGAAGAGCTCCTGGAACAACTCCGCGAGGCTCGCGAGACTGCACAAATCGGCCTCGTTGATATGGAAGCGCTCGCTGAGTTTGCCGAACCGGGTGAGATGGACAACTTATCCGCACTCCAGCAGCAAGTGCAGGACTATCTACGTGACATCGCTGAACGGCAAGGGCTCGAACAGACTGCCGGTGGCTATCGCCTGACGCCTCAGGCGTATCGACTTTTCCAAGGCAAACTTCTGAGCCGCATTTTCAGCCAGTTGCAGGCCTCTCGTTCGGGTCGACATCTAGGACCCATTGTGGGTGAAGGTGCTGTTGAGATGCCACAAACGAAGCCCTACGAATTCGGGGATTCGTTGGCGAACATGGACATCCCGCAAACGCTTATGAATGCGATGCTACGCGGTGGGGCGCAAATCCCGATCCGCATCAAGTCCGACGACATTGAAATCCATCGTACGAGGAATAGTCCGAAATGCGCCACGGCCGTCATAATGGACATGAGCGGATCCATGCGACATGACGGACAATACATCAATGTAAAGCGGATGGCGTTGGCGTTGGATGGGCTGATTCGTAGCGAATACCCAGGCGATTTCTTGCGTTTTATCGAGATGTACACGTTTGCGAAACTGCGGCGGTCCGTTGAAATTGCCGAAATGCTTCCCAAGCCCGTGACGATTTACGACCCGTGGGTTCGGCTGAAAGTCGACATGTCGCAAGATGACATCAGCGAGTATCAAATCCATCCGCATTTCACGAACATCCAGCGCAGCTTGCAGATGGCGCGCCAACTCTTGGTGACGCAAGATACGCCAAATCGAAATATCATTTTGATCACCGATGGCCTTCCAACCGCTCATTTTGAGGGTTCTTGGCTTTATATGCTCTATCCTCCGGATCCGAAAACCGAATCAGCGACGATGCGTGAGGGCCTGCTTTGCCAACGTGAGAACATTACGATCAACATGTTTCTCGTTCCCAGTTGGTCGCAATCCGAAGAAGACATTCGATTTGCTCATCGCCTCGCCGAAACAACTTCGGGACGCGTTTTCTTTACCGCGGGAGGCGATTTGGATCGTTACGTTGTCTGGGATTATGTGAGTCGAAAACGTGAGATCATCGGCTAAAGGCGACGACCGAAGTCGCTTCCTCACAACAACTTAGAACAACTTGATTCATTCCGTTAAGTACCTCTCGGAGCTGTCGTTATCGGCTCGGCGAACAACGCAACGGCTCTCGACCAACACGTTCCAATCACCGGCTTCATATCGCGCGCGCAGGTGCATGTGCGTCGTTGGCGCGCGCTGTTGTTGATCGTCTCGTAACACACGACGCGCCTACGTTAGTAACAAACGTTCGTACAACAACGAAAGATTTTGTTGACGCGCAGAGATTTTTTTTCATCTATGGTCACGTAAGCAGTTGTCTTAATGTATCGGCGACGTTACTATCAAAAAGAGTTAGGTTATTTGCATGGAAGTATAAAGGTCCGTGCTTGGACCTCTCCTGTTTGCGAGCGACGACGTATGGAATCAACCTACGAAGAGTTTCTCCGACAGCCGTGTCGTGATTTGTACACGCAGTTGCAGCAAGGGATCCTCGCACACGGTCGCGTCGAGCTGGAATCCTTGTCTCGGTTGATCGCTCTCTATGAGTCCGCTCAATACGACAAAGCGGCGCATTTACAGTACGAAATATCGGCGACTTGGTTATTAAGTCCCAGCTTTCACCTGTGGTCAGCGCGAATTGCCGCGGCTTTGAATGACGTGGAAGGCGTTGAGCTGGAGCAATTTCAATTCGACGCTTGTCTTACAGGTTTGCTCGCCACTGGCGACGGTACACTTGAGTCGCCATATCTTGTGACCTACACCAGCGATGTGCGGGACGTCGTTGCCGCCAGACAACAACGGCTGGTTGCTCAGCATCTGGTGAAGCGACCGCAAGGATGTTTCGATCTGGTCACCTGCGATGACAATAATGAACTTTGGTTCGCACGTCGTGATTTGGACCTTGCCGAAGCATCGCTCGTACGACCAGCTAATCCAATCGGGGCCGGTTAGTGTTCGATAAGGCGATCGGCAGATGAGAACTTAGCCGCCGTGGCTGAAGCTGCCAGCTTCAGTTCCGATGCTGGCAGCATCGCCCACGGGAAACTCTCACCTGCCGCTCGCCTAAAGAGAGACTATCGAGTCAATTCACTCATCAGCGAACTAAGGGTCGACTGCTGCTGGATCGTCGTCGCCGTGATTTACAGCCTCGCTGGGCGTTTCAGCGACTTCATCAAGCGCTTTGACACTCAGTATTCCGATGAGCAAGAGAATATCGATCACCAACAAGATAAGACATGCAGCCGCTATGCGCCACAGCAGAGCGGCACCCTGACTATCTCCGATCGCCGCCGACAGTTGGCTCGCGCCGCACAAAACGGCAAACGTTACGACTAGGACAATCAATCCATAAATAAGTATGATAAGCGGCCAGCGGAGATTCAATCCCTTTCCTGTTTTTTGCTTTCGCATCAGGTGTCCCTCAGCTCGTTTACGGGCCAGACAGCATTTCAACTTGTACTTCGAATGCTGCATTTTTGCGGGTTGCGTCAATTAATGTCAATCGTTTCGTGTTGGATAGGCAGGACGGGGGTCGAGATTCGTTGACCCAGATTTGGCAAATGACGACAATGGAGCATGGAACAGACTCGGTGTAACAGCCGCGGCATCAATCAACAGCCGCCGCATCAATCAACGGGAAGGGGACATCGATGCGCAACAAAAGCTGCTGCCGCAGCGCAGGCTGGGTGACGTGGCCCCGCCTAGGCGCATGGGTCCAATCGGTCTGGCTGAGCCTGTTATTGATTGGTGCGTCCTCGCCATTGCACTGCACGGCCGACATTATTGAACTCAAAAACGGTATCGAGCTGCGCGGGAAACACGCCAACTTTGCTAGCATCGGTGAAAACGTCCTGTCGCCTTCCGGCTCGGCGGGCCAAGTCGACGTGCGACTCGTCGTGGTCGTGGATGATGGCCTTCGTCGCACGTTCGTTTCAAAGTATCAGATCAGCGGACAACGCGAAGATCCCGAAAAGCCACGGATTATTCGCCTCGCGCAGCCCGTCGCCGACGCGGGACAGCGCGTGGGTCTTGTCGGTTCGATCTTGAGTGTTGGCCCGTTCAATGATTGGGGCACAAGGGTCTGCACATTGATGTCGTCCAAAGGAAAGATCAATGTAATCCAAGGCATATCGAATGTTTCACCGCTGTGGACGAGCATTGAAGGTCTCAAAGGCAGCCATTCCTATGTGTGGGACATGCGCGTCGCGACCAGCTCGATTCCACGCGACACGTTGAGCCACGTTCTCAAGCAACATTTGGGCGAAGACAATCCTGACAAGCGTTTAGAAATTGTGGGATTCTTTCTGCAGTCCGAACGGTATCACGATGCCGAGCGTGAACTCAAGGAAACGATTCGTGACTTCCCGGAACTGAAAAACCTGCAACAGCAACTCACGGAACTGCGGCAACTCGCAGCCAAACAGCTGCTTGGAGAGATTCGCAATATACGTGACGCCGGCCAACACGAACGCGTGCTGAGCTTCCTCAAATCTTTTCCGTCCGACAACGTCGCGGGTGAAACGTTGATTCAAGTCAACGAAATCATGCAGGGCTACCAAGAGTCCATCGACAAGGGCCAGCGTGTCCAGGAGTTACTCGCCGCCAACCTCGAGGCGATCCGCGCCGGCCCTCGACGACAGCGGCTGATCGCCTTCCAAGAGGAACTGAGCGCTGACTTGGGCTTTGACACAATTGGCCGTCTCACGGATTTTCTCAATCTGTCGGACGATCAAGACGTCACCGCCGATGAAAAGCTGACCGGCGAACAAAAACTGGCGTTGGCCGTCAGCGGTTGGCTACTGGGCAGCGGATCGAGTACGGACAATCTGGCTGTGGCGATGTCGTTGCTCGAAGTTCGCCGTTTGGTACAAGAATATCTGGCGACCGAGCCAAATGACATAACACGCCGCAAGGAAATCATGGGGCAGTTGACAAGCCTCGAGGGAGCCAACCCGGCGCGCGTCGCCCAATTGCTGGCCACCCTCAAGCCGCCGCGCGAAACACCGCAACTGCAACAACAGATTGAACGGGCACGACAGGCTCCGGGCGAAAACGCAGACACTCGCGTGGACAACAAAGACAACTCGAGCACGCCTTTTGGAATGCTGCGAATTGAGGTTCCCAGGCCGACTGGTGAAAAGATCTCATACGTTGTGCAGCTCCCGCCGGAATACCATCCCTACAGGCGTTATCCGGCAGTCGTGACGCTAAATGGACGTGGCACCACGCCAGAACTGCAAATCGATTGGTGGGCCGGCAGTTACGATGCAAAGAGTCAGAGTCGCAGGGGGCAGGCAACCCGTCACGGATTCATTGTTATTGCTCCCCAGTGGTCCACGGGCAGCCAACGAGAGTATCATTACACAGCCCAAGAACATGCAGCCGTTCTTGTAAGCTTACGCGACGCATGTAAACGTTTTTCGATCGATACGGATCGTGTGTTTTTGTCAGGGCACGCGATTGGCGGTGATGCCGCCTGGGACATTGGATTGGCTCACCCCGATTTGTGGG
>CBDUAB010000058.1:0-9272 GCA_965365045.1 uncultured Planctomycetales bacterium | reverse complement strand
GGATTTTCGGCTCCGCGCAAGTATAGGTTACGGCAGAAAAATGCGTGATTTCCATTCGCCATCATCACGAGGGGGTCTAGAATGTGCTACACGGCGATGGAAACGACAACGTCGAGTAGGCATACTTATCTAAACACGACCGATGCGGGGCCCGAAACACGCTATACCAGATGCCATCCGGCGGCGAAAGCGAACTATGGAAGAAAAGTACTGGATCCTCAAGAACTCACCGTTATTCAATCAACTCGGTGATGCGGATTTGAGCTGGCTCGAGTCTCGCAGTCGCCTGCGCACCTTTGCGCGGAACAGCCCGATTTACTTGCCAGCCGACCATGCCAGCGCCGTACTCCTGCTCGTATCTGGACGCGTCAAAATCTGCAGCGTGACGCCGGAGGGAAAGCAGAGCATCCTGGCATTCATTGAGCCAGGTGAATTGTTTGGAGAGCTTTCGATTCTCGAGCATGGGAGTCGCGAAGAGTATGCCGAGGCGACCGAAAAATCGACAGTCGTGCTGATTCCGGTTGAGTACATGCGTGAACTTGTCGAGCGCCACACACATTTGGCCCTAGGTGTGACGAAGCTACTCGGGTTACGCCGTAAGCGCGTCGAACGGCGCCTCAAGTACCTATTGTTTCACTCCAACCGCGATCGTCTCATTCACCTGCTTTTGGAATTGGCCGAAGATTACGGAAAGCAAAAGGACGCGCAAATCGATTTAACCATTAAGTTATCACACCAGGAATTGGCAAGTATCATAGGCAGCACTCGCGAAACGGTAACCGTCACTTTAGGGCAGTTGCAGGCGGAAGGTTTGATCAAAATCGGAAGGCGGCGCATTTCGCTGTTGAACGCAAATCGACTGGCGGATAGCGTTCACGCTTCGCCGCCTAATGTAAAACAACAGAAGCGACAGCCACCGCCATTGGGTGGAAAGCAGAGCGTCTTCGGTTAAGTGTTTCTTGATGTGTGGTCTGATTCACAGATCCTGCATCCGGAAATAAACGATAATAGTGGTTGAACAAGTTCGAAATCTACGGATCGAGAGACACCATGGCACATTCATACGACGACAACGAGGATTGGGTGGCGTGCCCTCCCGGCACGCTGCGTGCGGCTGCTGCTAGCTTGCAGGAGCCAGCCTCGGATACGCGTCGGCGTTTCTTGGCGGGTGTTGCCACCGGTGTGGTTGTGGCGGCAATCGGCCTGGGTCTCGTTTCCGCGCGGCAATCCTTTTACCCCACACATATCTCTTGCAGCGAATGCCAGGCCCTGCTGCACCAATTTGCTAGCAGTGATCTTTCGCCGGAATTGGCGACTCGCGTCGAACGGCACCTAAGTGATTGCCCCACCTGCCAGACCGTCTACCATTCGATGCGATCCACGGTCTCTCAACTCCGACGACCTGTCGAGAAGTCAACACGACGTCAGCTTGTCGCGCTAGTCGATCACCGCCATCGCGAGGCAGTTGTCAATCAAGGCGTCTCATCTCACTCAATTCCGAGTACTTGATAGATCCGCGCATCTTCCAAGTTGTCGGCCACGAACTGCGCACCGGAAAAATCATGCTCACGGCTGTGTTCGCCGGGTACTGCGACGGTGAACGCCCCCGCATCGATGGCCGCGCGAACACCGTTCTGGCTGTCTTCGAGCACTAACATCGCGCCGGCTTCGACATTGAACCGTTGGGCAGCCGCACCATATATCTCCGGATGCGGTTTTCCCTGACGGACGTCTTCCGCCGAGAGCACGAACTGGAAGCGACCGTCGAGCTCAGCGATTTCCAAACAACGATCCACGAAATGGCGTCGACTGCTGGTCGTGATGGCTTTGGGGATGCGCCGTTTGTCCAGTGTTTCCAGCAAGCGAAGCAGGCCTGGAAGCGGCGCCAATCGTTCGTCCAGCAAGCCATTAAAAACTTCATCCGATTCGGCCTGAAGCTGTGGCACGGTGGCGTCCAACTGATGCCAATCGATCATGATTTGTAGGGCTACGTGACCTTGACGACCCATCATTTCGGATAATAGCTCTTGGGTCACTTGCTTTCCACGGCGTCTCAGAATCTCTCCGCCGACGTCGGAATAAAGCTCCTCGGTATTGAACATCAGACCATCGAGGTCAAAAGCGACAGCCTGCAGGAGCGGTGGATTTGTTTCTTTCACAACGTATGCCTTATTTTGAGCTGTTAACGTTCAGCCATCACAACCGTCATTCAAACTCCAAGATCGGTTGATCGGCAGCCAGCGTGTCGCCGACGGCCGCTAGGACCTTGGCGACTTTGCCGTCACGCTCGGCACACAACACGTTTTCCATCTTCATGGCCTCGACAACGGCTACATATTGTCCCGATTTGACTTCGTGACCCACGTCGACTCGCATTTGCGACAACAGGCCGGGCATCGGCGAGAGCAGGTATTGGGACATGTCGGGACGTTTCTTCATCGGCATGCAGTCAAGTAACTCCGCCGTTCTTGCCGTGAGGACCATCACGTCCACTTGGGAACCCCAATGGAAGAGGCGGTACTTCATGTTGTGCCGCTCGATCTGAATGCAAACCTCGCTGCCGTTGACGGTTCCCTTGAACAACGGCTGACCAAATTGCCAGTCGCTCCGTACCTGATAGTGTGCTCCGCCACAAGTCACGTCATGGCCACCATCCACGGGGCGTATCGTCACACCATGGCGCTGGCCGCGGATCACCACGATCCATTCATCATGCACTATCCTTTCGTAACCGAGTAGTTGTCCGCTGATTCCAGCGGCTCGGTCCATGTAGCGGCGGTGGATTGACGCAGCCACGGTGATCAGCAAACACGGATCGTCGTGGACAACGTCGGCGGGATGAAAACCGCTGGGATATTCCTCGGCGATCATGTTGGTCGTGAGCTGGCAATCGCGGAAACGGCGACGATCGATCAAAGCCGCCAAGAAGCTGATGTTATGGGATAGGCCGCGAACGCAGAATTCGTTGAGGCCGTGCCGCAGGTGAGAGATCGCGGCGTTACGCGTCGGGCCGTGCGTTATCAGTTTGGCGATCATCGGATCGTAGTGCATCGACACTTCGGCGCCCTCGTACACGCCCGTGTCCACACGTACGGCCTGGGATTCCGTCGGCGGCAGGTAGCGCACAAGTCGGCCAGTGGAAGGCAGAAAGTTTCGTGTTGGATCCTCGGCGTAAATCCGCGCCTCGATGGCCCAACCGTCGCAGCGGACATCCGACTGCGACAAAGGCAACGCCTCGCCAGCCGCGATGCGGATCATCAGTTCAACAAGGTTCAGCCCGGTGACCATTTCGGTTACCGGATGTTCCACCTGCAGACGCGTGTTCATTTCCAGAAAATAGAAGTTTCGCTGCGTGTCGGCGATGAATTCGACCGTTCCGGCCGACCGGTACTTAACGGCCTTGGCCAATGCGACTGCCTGATCTCCGATGGCGGAGCGTGTGGCGGCATCCAGCAGTGGCGAAGGAGCTTCTTCGACCACCTTCTGATAGCGTCGCTGTAAAGAACATTCCCGTTCGCCCAGGTGAATCACATTTCCGTGGCTGTCGGCGAGCACTTGGATCTCGATATGACGCGGTTCTTCGATGAACTTTTCGATAAACATGCGCTCATCGCCAAATGCGGAAAGCGCTTCATTGGTGGCGTGCTGAAATCCGTCGCGGCACTCGTCGTCGTTGCCAACAACTCGCATGCCTTTGCCACCACCGCCGGCGCTGGCCTTCAGCATGACCGGATAACCCATTTCACTGGCGATCCTTACGGCATGTTTGGCGTCTTGAATGACATCAGCACACCCGGGAATCGTATTGATACCGGCATCGCGCGCAAGCTTCTTCGCAGTGATCTTGTCACCCATACTGGAGATTGCATGGGGGTTGGGACCGATGAATACAATGCCCGCTTCCTCAAGCCGTTCCGCGAACGCAACATTTTCGGACAGGAATCCATAGCCGGGGTGGACCGCTTGGACGTTTGTATCAAGGCAGGCCTGAACAATCTTGTCGATGGCCAGATAGCTTTCCGATGATCGAGGCGGTCCAATGCGGACGGCTTCATCGGCTAACAAGGTGTGCAAGGCGCCCTTGTCGGCATCGGAGTAAACGGCGACCGTTTCGATGCCCATTTTGTGGCACGTTTTGATAACCCGACAGGCGATCTCGCCTCGGTTTGCAATCAAGATTTTCTTGAACATTGTGGTAGCCGAGCTGGCTAATTGGTTGACCTTCCGAAACCGTACAACTTCGGCTTTCCATCACGTCACTGGCATGCCATTTGGGCGATTGATCCTACAATGGAATATTGCCGTGTTTGCGCCAAGGGTTTTCTAATTTCTTGTTGCGTAGCATCGCCAAGGATCGGCAGATGCGCGTGCGTGTGTCTCGAGGCATGATGACGTCATCAATAAATCCGCGGCGGCCCGCGATAAATGGATTGGCGAATTTGACTCGATACTTTTCAGTTAGTTCGGCAATTTTCGCTTCGTCACCACGCGACTGGCGAAAGATTATCTCAACGGCGCCTTGCGGGCCCATCACCGCAATCTCCGCGCTGGGCCAAGCGATGTTGACATCCCCACGCAAGTGCTTAGACGCCATCACGTCGTAGGCGCCTCCGTACGCTTTGCGAGTGATCAGCGTAATCTTGGGCACCGTCGCTTCCGCGTAGGCGTAGAGAAGTTTGGCACCGTGTTTGATAATGCCGCCGTATTCCTGCGCCGTACCGGGCATGAAACCTGGTACGTCCACAAACGTGATAATCGGAATGTTGAAACAATCGCAGAACCG
The DNA here is from genome assembly GCA_965365045.1 of uncultured Planctomycetales bacterium. Classification (GTDB taxonomy): domain Bacteria; phylum Planctomycetota; class Planctomycetia; order Pirellulales; family Pirellulaceae; genus CBDUAB01. The sequence continues at coordinate 4,489 of CBDUAB010000058.1, read as the reverse complement.
GACAAAGCGGGCTGCCTTGATGGCTGACTTGATATCCAGACAGCCCGCCAGTTCGAGCGGCTGATTGGCAACCAACCCCACGGGGTAGCCTTCCATCCGAGCGAAACCGACAATGATATTCTTCGCGTTCGCTGGCTGAATTTCGAAGAAATCCGTGTCATCAACGATCTTTAGGATCAATTCCTTCATGTCGTAAGGCTTGGTCGGTGAATCGGGCACGAGTGTATCCAGCGAAGGTTCCACACGGTTGGCATGGTCGCGCGTAGGTCGGTGAGGCGCGGGCTGCCGGTTGTTCGCGGGTAAGTAATTGATGAATCGGCGAAGCATGAGCAGTGCCTCGACGTCATTTTCGAATGCCCGATCCGCCACACCTGATTCTTTGGAATGCGTGAGGGCGCCGCCGAGTTCCTCATGCGTCACGGTCTCGTGCGTCACCGTTTTCACCACTTCTGGCCCAGTCACGTACATATACGAGGTATCCTCAACCATAAAGATGAAGTCCGTCATCGCGGGTGAATAAACAGCGCCGCCGGCGCATGGTCCCATAATCAGAGAGATTTGAGGGATCACACCCGACGCGAGCACGTTCCGCTGGAAAATGTCGGCGTAGCCACCGAGTGAAGCTCCCCCTTCCTGGATACGCGCGCCGCCCGAATCATTCAAGCCGATCACTGGAGCGCCCACCTTCATGGCCTGGTCCATGACCTTGCAGATCTTTTCGGCATGGGCTTCGGATAAGGAGCCGCCAAAGACGGTGAAGTCCTGGCTGAACACGAACATCACGCGGCCGTTGACCGTGCCATAGCCAGTGACCACGCCATCGCCCGGGATGCTGTTTTCTTCCATGCCGAAGTCATGGCAACGATGCTCGACGAACATGTCCCATTCCTCGAATGTACCGGGATCGAGAAACAATTCGATTCGTTCTCGTGCCGTTAACTTGCCTTTGGCATGCTGTGCGTCAATGCGTCGCTGGCCGCCTCCAAGTTCAGCCGCCGCGCGCTTCTCAGCTAGTTGACGGACGATATCCTGCATGGACTCTCTCTTTTGTTGATCCATTGCTTTTTTGTTGCCTCACTCCTTGAGCAAAGCGAACACCTAAACGCTACGAAATTGTAATGGAAATCTTCCGTCATGTGTGTGGAACCGGAATAGACCGCCACGGAGAATGCAGTTGAGGATATTTCGCTCAGAAAATCAGATGTTTAACCACCGAATACACGTAAGATCGGGTGGAAACTTAATTGGCGGTCCGCGCGACTACGCCGGTTAAACATATCAACGTTAAAACCGGTCTTCCTTGGATCAGACGTCGCGACGTTTTCGGGAATCGCGGGGTATTAGCAGTCGGTCCGGTTGTACCGATTTTTACAGGATCGGAATGTGACGGCTGTAGCAGATAGTCCGCTTGACTATGCCGACTATGCGGTTAAACCGACGTACGTGGGTCGATCTCAAGATCGGATTTTGCCGTGTCGATCCCCACAGTTGCGTAGGAGTGACTACGACTGTTTTCGCGAACGCACTAATTTGAACGAGAAGTTCATCAGCTGTTGCCGTAGCGAGAAAAACAACCAATTCAATCCAACGGCGGCGTTAAGGAGAACCGAAATGCGTACGGGTCAAGCGAGACTATCTCAGGGCAGGCAGGCGATTGGCATTTTCGTCTTGCTTTGCGGAACGGTTTTGGCCGTCGACCAAGCAAATGCCCAAACCAACTTTTTTTCGGATATACCTGGGCAATCGATTTTGCCCGTCAGCTTTCTGTCCAATTGCAGCGGGGGCTGCTCGTCCGCGTGCGGCGACGGTTGCAGCTCACTCCTCGACGGTTGTTGCGGCCGCAATAATGGCTGCCGACGTCGTTTGCTCTGCGATCTCGACATTGGTGGCTGGATGGCGTGGGGTTATTACGACAACGAGCATGGCACTGACGGCCCCAATGGGAACAGCCCGCTTGGATTCAATAACGTTGCTAACCAACTGCTCATGAATCAGGCCTGGCTCTATGTCGGCAAAGAAGCGAAAACAGGCTGCGGGATTGATTGGGGATTCCGTTGTGACGCCATGTTTGGTGCCGATGGTCCCGACACAGTGGCTTTTGGTGACGGTGGCTGGGACGCATCGTGGCAAACCAGCGGCCAATATGGTTTTGCCGTGCCTCAGCTTTACGGCGAACTCGCGGTTGGCAAGACAAAGGTCAAGGCGGGACACTTCTATACGATCATTGGTTACGAAGTTGTGCAAGCGCCGGACAATTTCTTCTACTCGCATGCCTACACGATGTATTACAACGAACCGTTTACGCACACGGGAATCCTGGCGGAAAGGCCCTTGGGCGACAAGGTCACCTTGTACGGTGGTTGGACGGCCGGCTGGGATTCGGGCTTTGAAAACCGCAACGACGGCTCGACGTTTCTTGGCGGAATCAGCTTTCAACTAACAGACGACATTAACCTGATTTACGCAACGACGTTCGGCGATCCCGGAGATGATCCCAACCTAAATACGGACGTGTACATGCAAAGTGTCGTGTGCGATGTAGCGCTTACCGATAAGTTGAATTACGTTTTTCACTCGGACTTCCAAACGCGGACACCGGATGCCGCAAATGGCGATGCCTGGAAGCAGTACGGCGTGAACAACTACTTGATCTACGAACTCAACTGCAAATGGTCTGTCGGCACCCGTTACGAGTGGTTTTATGTTGGCGAGAACGCCGGGCCTCCGCTAGGGCCGGGTACACTTACGCCGGGCGTTCACTATCACGACCTGACGTTCGGACTGAACTGGCGCCCAAGGGACTCCTTCCTCTTCAAGCCGGAAGTGCGATATGATTTCATCGACTTCGACGGAGCCGTTGCAGGCGGTCCATTTGCTCAAGGCACAAGGCGTTCACAGTTCACATGGGGATTCCAGAGCATTTTCCTCTTCTAAGGAACTACAGTACACCGGGCGGGTTAGAACCTCGTCACGAATGCAACTTAACGCCTGCGGCACTTACGCCGCGGGCGTTTTTTTTGGGGTTGTGGTAGGCCGGAGCCTGGTCCTAACGACTTTTGGGCATCGGCAATAGGATCGCGTCATTCTCCTGAAACGACGCTTCTCCCGTCTCGTCGTTAATCTTGTACTTGACCTTCAATTGTTTGGGGACGCCCGGTGCCGGGTCGCCACCGAAACTGGCGTTGTAGCTTGCCGGCAAAATCACCAAGGGAAGTTTGCCTACGTTCTTGCGCACGGCTTCGGTCACGTCTTTGACTTTTGTCCCGGCACCGTACTCGGCCTTAATGATCTCGATCTTCAGCGGGCCGATACCGGCCTGCGCGAGCAGTTCCTTGACGTCGATACCGCTGCCGCCGATCTTTTGGGCGATTTCGATCGAGGCCTTTGTGGCGGCATTCTTTAGCGACGGAATCTTGGCCGTATCGACCGCCAGCGCTAGCGTCTCGACGCTAGGATATCGCGCGAGCACCTGCAGCACCAAGTTTCTTTCGTTGTCACGCTGCGCGGCCTCCAGCGCGGCGCGACACATTTCGGCACGCTGTTCGGCAGGAAAGTTGAATTGTCGAGCGATACGGATGTAGCCGCGCAGCGCTCGGATCTTGTATTTGTTTTCGCCTGAAACCTGAGCCAGATTCAGCAGCACCGGAGCAGCATCGGTTGTCATCCATTGGCCAAGCAGACGTGTTGCCGCGTCTTGCAATTCCGGATTTGTGTCCTCCGCGGCGCTCGCTAAGGACTGTAGCGCCTTGGCACCACCGACACTTGCGATCGTCTCTAGAATGGCCCGTTTTGCTTGCACGCTTGCCCGTGGCATTGCGGCGGCCAGTTGAGCGGCGCAGGCATCGCGATCCGGCATGCGTATGCAAGCTGCGCGAAGCGCCTCTCGAGCGGCTTCCGTATCCGCGGAATTCGTGGGTGTCGCGACGCGTGTGATTAGTACCGATAGATCACCGGGACCAACCGTAGATCCCAAGGCTGCCAGTGCCGCCGAACGAATCCGCGCATCGGAGTCATCCGCCGCTTTAATCAGATCCGAAACGGCATCGATTCGTCGCAGGCCAACGAGTTCGATCAAGACATGCCGCTTCTTTCCGTCGGCCCGCGGCAAGCGATCGGCGAGATTCTTGTCCACTTCCTGGCTCGGCAGGTTGGCCAGTGTCTCTTTTGCCGCTTGTGCCAACTCCGCATTCCTTTCGATCGCGGTCTCCAAAAGCACTGGCACGCAGGATACGTTTCCGACGCGCTCGAGGGCTTGGATGGCCGCGATCCGCACATTGTTTTCACCGTTTTTGGACGCCTGAAGTATCGCAGGTAACACGGCATCATCATCTCGCTCGGCGATGGCAAGAATCAGAAGCGCTTGCCGATTTGCCGCCGATTTGCCCAACTCGGTCACGAGTGCCTGGGTCACTTCGGTTCCGGATAGCTCACGAGCCGTGCGCAATCCAATTCCGAACAGATCCTTGTCGGCGGCGGCGAGCTGCTCGGC
>CBDUAB010000057.1:0-9288 GCA_965365045.1 uncultured Planctomycetales bacterium | reverse complement strand
CTCGTCCTCCGCCCTCGCCCCGTGAATGACCAGGAAGACGTTTAAGAACGACCACAGCAGCGGCCAACCCACTTGCTTAGCGCGTGTCTTCAACACGAAACCACGCTGTACGATGGCCTTCCAAGGCCGTCGAAACGTTCGGTTTGGCAGGCAACGACGGCCTTGGAAGGCCATCGTACATGAGTTTGAAGACACCTGCTTGCAGCTGGTTCTCATGCCATTGTTCCAGGAATTTGTGCGGCTGCTGCGCGCACCACAAGCTCGACTTCCCAACCTTCGCGACGAATACGCAAATCAAGGTAAGAAAGAAACCGGACGACCGAAAAGTAGCCAGCGACGGCCCACATGCAAGTGGGAACTCCCACATGCAGCATCATCCATCCCCAATCCCACTTGAATAACAACATTCCCATGGCGTACCAGATGCCAAAGACAAGTGAAACGACCATGGCAATGGCGACGAGCGCTGACATTAGCCAGCGGGCAAATAGATCACCGGCAGTCGGATTGTGCAAAGTCGTGCTGCGACGGCGCACAGTCATCTGGTAATCTCCCCTCCCGCGCAATGGATTCTGCTCAAGCAGAACGATTTCATTGATGAACGGCCTTACCCCACGCTGAAACAAAACGTAAATCGCCAGCGGTATCAGCCATCCTTCCTGGGTTGAATAACCGTCCGTGTAACGCGCAAAGTACGTCAATAGCCACGCCGCTCCGACTCCACGGACCGTGAATTGGCACCAAGCGAGCGCGAGAAAGGACCGACGAAACCCTCCCAAAAGGTCGCGAGGCCGCGGATTGTCCATGAATAGGGCCTGTCCGAGGTAGAGCGTGACCGCAACCGAGGCCAGCGGCGCCTCAAAAAACACGAGCAGGGTCATCGTCCAGATGTAACGCGTGATCGCGGCCGGATCATCACCCTCGCCTGTCATCCAACCGATCAAGTACTCGTTGAGCAAAGCCAACGGCAGTGCCGCGACGACTGTTCCCAGTAGAATTGGCCCTGGATAAGCCGCCACGACCCGTAGGGAAAGGTCGAGAATATCCAACAAGGATCTTTCACGGATAGCAATTCGCGTGCGGTCAAGTCGCATCGTACTGCTTCTGACCGGCCGGTTCTGGCCGCGATTCCGATTGCCTCGAAACCGTTTGTCGCGGATAGCCGAGCACGACGAAATAGAACATCAAAATCCCACTCGACAGTACCGCCACGGTGGCTTTGAAAGAATAAGGTGCGGACGACGGAGAGAGGAAGCCTTCGATTAACGCGGCCAGGAAAAACATGATCATCGCCGCGCCCATGAGTGGCATCGCTTCTTGGGATGATTTACGTAGCGAATCGCCCCGCCGTAGTCCATTGGTCCGTATCCACGACATGCCCAATCGTAGTCCTGCAGCCGAGGACAGAACAATGGCAGTTAATTCGAAAGGTCCGTGGGCCGTTACGAAGTGGAAAAAATTCTGGCCAGCCGCGACATCGGGACGCGCCATGTAGCCGAACGCAGCACCCAAATGTGCGGCGTTGAACACGGTTACCAGCAGTCCTGGTACCAACAGCAAACCACCAGCAAAACATTGCAGTCCGATACCAGTATTGTGCTGGATGTAAAAACCGGCCATATCGGGATTCACCGCCGCATTGCGGCCAGCGATCGGCTGCGCAAAGTCCGACTCGAGACGGTCCACGTATTCGGGTGATAACATCGTTTCGGCGAAACGCGGCCATTTATCCGACCAGCCCAAGAACGTCGTCATGACGAAAATGCCCCAAAAAAGGCCAAACGCCACATGGAGGCAGCGGTCGCTAAAAATCCGTTGGGGAACTTCGACCAACAACGAATGTCCCCAGGAAGCAATATCAAATGAACGGCTTCGATAGAGTAGATTGTGTGCACGCCCAACAAGCCGATGGAGATACTGGACCGCGTTCGGTGGAAGCTGATAGGCGTCCGCCAAAGCCAAATCGGCACAAGCTGCCCGATACAGGAATGCGAAACGATCAACGGCGGCGGGCCCCAACGTACGCGTGCGACGGCTTTCGATCTGGACGCAAAGCTGCTCAAGCTCCTGCCAATTCTCACGACGCTGTTTTAGGAATTCCGCAACCTTCATGATTTGCTTTCCTCCTTAGCGACTGCCGTGCCGGCCGACTTCGTGCCAATTGTCGGTAACTCACTCCAGGATTGCTTTTGATCTGTCCATTGATCGGCAACAAAGGTCCGATGATAAAGAGCGCAGACGAGCAAATCGTAACTTGTGTCTTTGGCCAAATTAAAACGTTCCAGGAGCGGTTGGGCGATGTGTCGGGAAATCTCTCTTTGGCGTGCCGGCGAAAAGAATTTACGGCGTTCCACATACGTGGCCAAGGCCCGGCTGACACGGCGATTGACTTGAAAGTTGGCGGGAATGAGCTCCGCCAATTCGATAACGCGCGGATCATTCAGTTTGCTTACGCCGAACAGCCAGCTACGATCTTCGACAACGACCATCGTCCCGCAAACAATGTCGCCAAGTCGCTGAAATCCGCGGCTGAAAAACTGCGTCGACAAAGCAACAAGGTACGTAGGAACCCCCAACACGGTCGGCGGACCACCGAACGCCGAAAACGGCAAAACGGGCATCATGTCGGCAGCGCGAAGAATATTGCGCAACACGGCTTGCAGCGCATTGATCGGTTGCCCGTCACGGCTCAATACACGAATGCCCGTGATGCGTTTGCCGGGCGTCTGACCGTTCCAAAAGGCTTCGAACAGTCCACCATAAAACCACTCGAGCAGGAACCAAAACAGGATTAGAACCCCGGTCGCTCCACCAAATGACACAAAACCCGAGATGCCGAGCAACATCATCAACAGAAACCAAGCGGCCAACCGCAGCGCGATGTCAATCAGGTATGCCGGCAAGCGGCGAAACGGACCCGCTAGTTGATATTGAAAGGTAATATTTTCCGGCGTGACGATGTTAATCGACGAATCGATTTGAGGTTCGTCGCGGGCCATGGTTGTTTCTCTGCTTTCGCGGCTCGGTTCACTGGTTCGCTAACACTTCCAGCGTATGCGTAGCGGGTGGTCCAGTGCAACCGATCAATGATTGCGTGGACGGATCAGAAAGGTAGGTCCCGCTTGCCGAGCGGGACCTTGCCGCATTCGCAAGCATCGCAAAGCCGAAAAGGTCCCTTCCGGCAGGAGGGACCTACGAGGTACTACTAGGCCGCGCCGGCCATTTTGCCGTGCAGATAACGCAGAATATCGCGGGCTGAGAAAACGCCTTCAAAACTGCCATCAGAAGTCAAGACAGGTACATGACGGTAACCACCTTGGTCCATCATGCGTACGGCAAAGGCGATCTTGACGTCTGCCTGGAGGCTCTTTACCGGTACCGTCATGACGTCCGACACGGGGAGATCAGCAAACTCATCGATGTTTGTGCTCAACCGCATGAGGGCGTCACGCTCGGTAAAAACGCCCACGATTTCGTTGTTCTCGACGATGAATACACAGCCGATAACATTTTTTACGAGTGTATCCAGCACATCCTTGACGCGCGCGTCCGGGGCGACGACGATAGGCGATTTGGGCTTGAGGTCACTGACACGATCCTTCAGCAAACTTTTTTCGATTTCGGTTGCCGGAGGCTGCAAGTGAAGATCCACAAGCGAGTTCTTGCACTCTTCGCATGTGTCCGCGCCTTCGATGTTGGTCGCGCCGCATAATGGACAGTTCATGTTACTTCCCAAGTTTCACCAGAGTTGAATAGGTCGTTCAGATCTCCTTCGCCTTTAGCTTCGCGTGCCGCGGCGATTTGGTTGTTCAATTCCTCGTCGTACTTGGGCATATCGACGGCCCGAAAAACGCCAATAGGTTCTGGGAATTCAGGATAGCGCATGCGGCTAAGCAGGTATGCCAGGCTAGGCTCGACGGCCTTTTCATCGTGGAACAGCAGGTCGTCCTCGGTAATGCCCTTGCGCAATTCGACGACTTCTGGCTCCAAGCCGTTGAGCCGAATGCCTTTGTCTCGCTCTCGACCGAAGATCAGCGGTCGGCCATGCTCCAATTCGATCACGTTGTCCGCTTTGCTGTCTCGATCGGTCGCGTGCTTCCAAGCGCCATCATTAAATACGTTGCAGTTTTGGTACACCTCGATAAACGACGTACCGTGGTGTTCAGCAGCCCGCCGCAGCACCATACCGAGGTGCTTGATGTTGACATCAATCGTACGAGCGACAAACGTTGCCTCACAGCCAATGGCGATAGACAGCGGGTGCAGCGGATTGTCGATCGCGCCCATCGGTGTGCTCTTGGTGACTTTGCCAAGCGGAGAAGTTGGAGAGTACTGGCCTTTGGTCAAACCGTAAATCTGGTTGTTGAACAAAATGATATTGATGTCGAGGTTGCGGCGAATGGCGTGCATCAGATGATTGCCGCCGATGCTCAAACCATCGCCATCACCCGTAATGACAAATATCGTCAAGTCTGGTCGGACGGCCTTAAGCCCGGTTGCGATCGCCGGCGCCCGGCCATGGATGCTGTGAATGCCATATGTGTTCATGTAGTAAGGAAAGCGGCTGGAACAACCAATGCCGGACACAAACACGAAGTTTTCGCGCGCGATGCCGAGTTTCGGAAGAACTTTTTTCATTTGCGCGAGAATTGCATAATCGCCACAGCCCGGGCACCAGCGCACATCCTGATCGCTGGCAAACTCCGCGGCCGTTAGCACGGGAAGCTCAGTTGTCATAGTTCAATCGAACCTTGTAGAAATACAAAAAGAAACGTCACAAACCAAAACCGCCACAAATTATTGGGCAAGCTCCTTACGAATCCGAGCCAAAACCTCGGAAACAGCAAACGGCTTGCCCTTTACTTTGTTCAAACCCAACGCATCCACGAGAAACTCGCTGCGGATCAACGCCCGCAGTTGACCGAGATTGAGCTCAGGAACCAACACTTTCTTAAAACGCCCCAACAAATCGCCCAAATTTCTGGGGAAAGGATTAAGATAGCGTAAATGTGCGTGTGAAACTGCTAGACCGGTCGCTTGAGCTTCACGAACGGCGGTCAGGCACGCGCCATAAGTTCCACCCCAGCTAAGCACCAACAAATCGCCCGATTCGTTGCCTTCGACATATTGTTCTGGTATGTCCGCGGCGACATTCGCAACCTTTTGTGCCCGCAACTCACACATATGTTGGTGGTTATCGGGATCGTAGCTGACGTTGCCCGTGATGTCCTGTTTTTCCAGGCCACCCAACCGGTGCATGAGCCCTGGCGTACCGGGCAATGCCCAGGGGCGTGATAGTCGTTCATCGCGGCGGTATGGTTGAAAATCTTCCCCGTTTGCCGTGGGATGTTCAATTTCGATCTTCGGCAAACTCGCCACGTCGGGGATTCGCCACGGCTCGGCACCGTTGGCGATATAGCCATCGGAAAGCAACATCACGGGCATCATAAAGCGAACGGCGATGCGCCAAGCTTCCTGGGCAACGTCAAAGCAATCAGATGGGCTGCGAGGGGCCAAGACTGGCAAGGGAGATTCGCCGTTGCGACCGAACATGGCCTGCATCAGGTCGGATTGCTCGGTCTTGGTGGGCAAGCCCGTGCTAGGGCCGCCGCGTTGAACGTTAATGATCAACATCGGCAGTTCCAAAATCATGCCCAAACCAAGCGCTTCGCCCTTCAGCGCGATTCCAGGGCCGCTGGAAGTGGTCATGGCCATGGCCCCGCCAAATGCGGCACCAATCGTGGACGTGATGGCCGCAATTTCGTCTTCGGCCTGGAACGTTCGCACCCCAAAATGCTTGAACTTGCTCAGTTCATGTAAGATGTCGCTGGCGGGCGTAATGGGATACGAGCCCAGAAACAGCTCCTTGCCGCTTTGTTTGGCTGCGGCGATACAGCCCCAGGCCAGGGCCTGATTGCCCGTCATATTGCGGTATTTACCCGCTTTCAGCTTGGCCTTGTCAACTTGGTAGCAACTGATAAATGCGTCGGTTGTCTCACCATAGTTGCGACCCGCTTTGAGGGCCCGCACATTGGCCTCCGCCACATCCGGCTTGTTTCCAAACTTGGCATCAATAAAACGCAGCGTTACGTCGAGACTTCGGCCATAGAGCCAATACACCAACCCCATTGCAAAAAAGTTGCGGCAGCGGTCGGCAGCCTTTTGGCCCATGCCGAGATCTTTGACGGCGTTCCGTGTGAGCGAAGTGATCGGCACCTCGAAAAGCTGGTATACATCCAACGAGCCGTCTTCGAGCGGACTGACTTCGTAGCCGGCTTGGCTGAGGCCTTTCTTCTCGAATGTATCTTTGTCGACAATCAGGATGCCACCACGCTCGAGATCACCGACATTGGTACTAAGTGCCGCCGGGTTCATCGCAACCAGCGCATCCAAGTCATCGCCCGGTGTGAAGATATCGGTGGAAGCGAAGTGGATTTGGAAACCACTCACACCCGCCAACGTTCCCCGTGGAGCGCGGATTTCGGCTGGGAAATCAGGAAATGTCGCGACGTCGTTCCCAGCTAACGCCGATGTGTTTGTAAGCTGCGTTCCGGCAAGCTGCATTCCGTCGCCCGAATCTCCGGCGAACCGCACTGTTGCTGCCTTGACATTAACAACTTTTCTTTCGTTGGATCGCTTTTCGTTTTCAGTAGATGTTGTGGCCATTTTCCTGTGTGTCGATAGAAAAAACTAAACAAATTAGAACGTCTGCTACCGTCGCGGACTAGTGGATTATTTCGCTGCTTGTGCGGGAGGCAAATCGACGGTCAGCGAGCGTTTATGCCCCTTCTCTCTCCTGCGTCGAATGGTGTGGTTTGGGTGGCAAGTTGTACACCACTTCTGGGAAGTGTTCCACCAAATAATGGAGTATGTGGTTGACTCGCAAAAGACCAACCGGCGTCCCGGAGTCGTCGACCACGGGCAAACGGCGATAGCCGCCGACCGCCATTTTTTGAATCGCCGAGCCAACCGTTTCGCTAACGGACGCCGTCACCGGATCTTTCGTCATCACGGTGTGAATGGGGGCCGCCAAGTCCGCTCCCGCCGCCATCAATCGCAACGCATCCCGCTCCGTAAAGACACCCTGAAGTTTTCCGTCGCGACAGATTAGTATGCTGCCTTTTTTGTAGTCCTTGAGCCGGCTGAGAACTTCATGTATCAAGACCTCGGGCTCGACGCAAAGTGGCTCGTCCTGATAAATGTGCTGGACGTGATCCGTATCCAAATGGAGGTGAAAACTCACGGCGATGTACCAGATACGGCAACGGTTAGAGGACAAACCCAGAGAAACCTGCTGAAGTCGTAAGGCTACCAACCGTCGAAATCCAAGGCAAGGCAATAAATCGGTTTGATGAATTGAAAAGTCAGATTAACTCGCCAGCGACCCGGCTTGGCCCTTCAAAATACGCTCCTAGAGCGCATCTTCGAATTGCGGGAAACCTGAGATTGGGCTGAACGTTGGGCCTCCGAGCCCGTCGATGTTGCGCTCGTACTGTTTCGGCGGCCTCCGAGGGCCATCGTACGAATCTGAAGACATGCTTTTAGACGTTGTCACCTGCCTCCGGAGGTGGGGGCTGGTAAAACTCGGAAATGTCGATACCCCCACGTTGCTCATCCTCAACCAGTTTTAGCCGCCCCTCCAGTCGTTCCAAACGACGTAAGAGCTGCGGGACGAGATCAACAGTTTCGTCCACCGGTTTCTGCCGCGGAACGACCGGATACCCGAGTTGCCGCTGTAGTGCGGCAAACAGCATGAGCGGATCTTTGCGACGATTGGCCAGCGAGATCTTGCCTTCCCGCGACCCAAAGAGCACGGGTTTCCCCTCCCTATTGGCATCCCCACTCTGAGACTTTTCAATATAGTACTCACTGCGTACATAAATGAGGTCGGCCAAATCAATAATTCCGATTTGACGTCGGACAGTTAGGATCCACCTGCGCCATCCCTCATCAAACAACGGGTCGTCGGCGATGGCTGCCAGGCCTTCGTCATATCGAAGGCGATTGCGACACAGCGTTTCAAACTGATACAAAAACACGCCCTGTTGTGACGCTTCATCGCTCGCGCGGTAATCGGCGTCACGCTCCAGCACTTCAAAGCCAATTCGCATGTCGAAACGACCTTCGTCATCTTCGGCCTCGGTGACCACATACGACTGAAACGGCGTGAAATAGTGCCCGAGCCGCCGCATGGCGCTCCCCATCACGCCGCTATGAATTAGCTCCATGTGAAGAAAATCAATGGCCATCGGCAACAGCGTGGTCGCCAGTACTTCGTCACGTATCGTCGGCAGTATCTCTTGAACCGGAACATTCAGTGCAAGCCGTTCGCGCAGCGTGCGAAAAAAGTACGCCTGCTCAATCAATTCCTCTCGTTCCAGGATGTTTCTGCCGTCTGGCGTTTGGCTGGTGCCGGGCATATTAGCCTACGTCCGGTGGATGACTGGGTCGATTGGTGTGTGGTCTATCGTCCGTGATCTATGGACCATAGACCACGGATTTGACGGTCGGACATGTTGGTCACCGCCAGCAAGCCCGCCTATAATGGCTAAAAATCAACCGCCACCTCCGCGGAAGCCAAAACCACCATGAGCTACTCCTTCTCTAGTATCGAAGACGCCGTCGATGCGATCAATCGCGGTAAAATGGCAATAGTCCTCGATGACGAGGACCGTGAAAACGAAGGCGACCTCATTTGCGCGGCCGAGAAGATTACGCCGCAAGGCGTCAACTTTATGTTGAAATACGGCAAAGGACGCATGTGCATCGCGATCCTGCCCGAAGTCGCGTCCAGGCTCGAACTGAAGCTGATGGTGGATCGCAAACCGGACTCGCACCGCACGGCCTTTACGATAACCCTCGATCATTGTACTTCCAAAACAGGTATTACCGCCCAGGAGCGTGCCAAAACGCTCCGCGAAATCGTAAATCCGCGCAGCTCCCCGGATGATTTCGTCCGTCCGGGACACGTCGATCCTTTGATTGCCAAAGAAGGGGGCGTGCTGCGGAGGGCTGGTCACACCGAAGCGTCTGTCGATCTGGCCCGCTTGGCCGGGCTCGATCCGGCGGGCGTGCTGTGCGAAATACTCGATGAAGACGGTGATCGGGCAGATCGAGACGGCCTATTCAAACTGGCCGAGCGATTCCATTTGCCGATCATCACGATCGAAGACCTTATTCGGCATCGCCGACGTAGCGAACGGCTCGTGCACCGTTTGACGGAAGCCAACCTGCCAACCCAGTGGGGCGATTTCCGCATCATTGCGTACGGTGTTCAGTATGAATCAC
>CBDUAB010000056.1:0-9324 GCA_965365045.1 uncultured Planctomycetales bacterium | reverse complement strand
GTCAACCCGCGTGGATTGAGCAGCGTACCGAGAGATTAGACTATTTTACCTCGCGCGCTTAGCAGTGCGGGCTGTGGTTGCCACGGTACGAAAATACGACCGGAGCCACTTTTTCTTCGCCTGCTTCGGCATCAATCAGCCCGAAACTGGCGAAGTCCAAATGTGGTTGAAGTTCAACCCTCTTATGGGCGTGTTTAACTGACACAGCCTTGTGCACAACTAGCTTGGGTGGCATCGGCCGACGCGCCAAATTGGTCAGCTGAAGAAGTTTTCTGCGGTTTTCTTCTTGAGCTCGCTAGACCTCGGTGACTGCCGCCGAATCCTCAAAACAATTCGCCGTTTCCAACCGCGGGCGTGAACGCCGCGCTTTAGTAGTTCGCCCGTCACGCGTTGGTAGGCGCATGACTGGGGACACATGGTTATCGCCAGGAAACCACTTTCGGTCGCCAGCTTTGGTCAAGTTTCACGTAGGCAACGAAAAAGCCGGAGGTGCCGGATGCCGCCGAGACTTCTATCTGCCGTGTTACCTGCTGGTCATCGACATCCCAACCTTGCAGAATCGTAATGAGGCGAGACGGTTTGATCGGCTTGCCGCCGTGCTGTGGTGGCATGGTCGAGAACGATTTGACAGCGTGGAGAATCCAACCGGCTTCCTCGCCGTAGATCGGTATGTCGCGTTGGAATGCTCGGTACGGAACCAGTACACCAAGTTCGTTGCAAGTCTGTTCAAGTGCAGCCAACTGACGTGTGTAGGCTTTCCAACAGATACCGTCAAAGCAACCAACGCCCGCACAAAGTCCATCCGACGAACCGTCGTGCTTTTCGCATTCCGTGGTCCAGACAGGAATGACTTTGGAATTTGGCACAGCTTTCTTGACTGCGTTAACGAATAGCGTTGCGGCATCATCTCCCAATGGCGTTGTGGTTCTTCGTTTTCCGTAGTCGCTGGTCCAGCGGCACAACGGGTTTCCGCATCCGCAAGCCGACGGTGCTCCCTGCAAGTCGTTCAAAAACAGGCCATGTGGCGTCGGCAATTTGGCGAGCAGTTTCTTGACGCGATCCAACTGAGCCGCAAAGGGTTCACGCGAAAGAATGGGAACCCAGGGATAGGTTTTCACGACTTCATGGGCGGTTGGTTGCGGCGTGTCCGGGAAAAAACGCCTCCATTCATCGTGCGTTTGAAGGCTTGCCATCCAAGCAGGATGTGCGTCAGCCAACGCGGGACATCGAGCAACTTCGATCCAGTAGCTTAATTCGAGCGGCGTAGTCAGGATGAGTTCCGCGGCGCGTCGTTCCTCTACGGATTGTTTTTCGGTCGTACCCTCAACGAGTATCGAGACAGAATTGAATCCATCCGCCGCGAGCTTCTTCAGGCGATCCGCAGTGATGTCCTTCGCAGCAAGGATGGCTCCACGAAATTTTGGTTTGGCCGTTTGTAACGTTTGGTCACCGGCTTTGGCGGGTAACGGCAAAGCGATTGCAATCAACACGCTGATCATGAAGCGGTGCAGCGTCGTTTTCGGTGTGGCAATTGTCAGATTGAAACTATTTCGAAGAATCATGAACTTTCGTTTCCGGATATTCGGATGACCATGCGTACCAGCGACATTGAATGCTTTTGATCCATTTCAACTCCGTTCCGCGAAGTGGACCGTCGATCCCTCGCCCGGCAAGTGACCAACGCGTACGCGTTTCTTTGTCTTTGAAGGGTGCCGATTCGGGAGAGATATCGTCGGCGTAAAACGTCAACTTTCTCCCGTCGACTCGTCGATCGAATGCGACGGCAGTTTTGGTTCGCCGATACCAGAAAACGGCAACAGCCTGATCGTCGACTTCGTCCAACAGGCATGCCCGTTCCGGAAGTCTGTCCAGTGGAAACGCCTTTTGCTCCGAAGCGAACTCGACGCCTAGCACATTGGTCATCGCGTCGAGCCGTCCGTCGACTTTGTTCATCGATGCCTTGGCCAACTGGCTCATTTCCGTTGGAAGTGGCTTGGTCTCGTATTTCTTGCCATCAAACAGATCATACGTCGTCGATTCTGGGTGCAGCATCAACCAGTAATTCCAGTTCGTGACCATGCTAGGAATGCGTTCTAACTGCTCTCCCTTTTGCGGTCCGGAAAACGCCTTACCCGTAAGCGCCGACCATAAGGTCCCGTCCTTACCTTGGACGACCATCACGCCGCGTCGCCATCCGTGCAGCTTGTAACCATAATCCTTCTCGAAGGCGGCAACGTAGCCGCCGTCTGGATCGTAAAAGAAAAGGCCGTACGTATCGTTCACGACACGTGGGGCGGAGAGGAAATGGCGAATCGGAAATGCTCCACCGTTGTGAGCTGCCCTTAGCCATGCAATGACACGATCGTTGGGACGGATCAGTGACTTCAGGTGCTGCGTCGAACAATAGGAACAAGGTGGCTCGGTGATCGGTGTCACTTCGATCCGAGGCAGAGTAACCGGCGTGGTTTCTTCAGCCAATGCCTCGGCAAAGGCCTTGCCAATCTGAGCCATAATCTTGGCAGACCCCAAGTAATGATATTCGGCGTTCGATTTTCCTACTTGCAGAGCCTTCAATTCTTCCGGAGTAAACAGGTCGGACGTGAAAGCATGCAGGGCTTCCTTGCGTTCTTCATCTTCGAGCGTTTTGTCCTGATTCAAACTTCGCCTTTTTGAATTGATCTTGCCCCATCGTGCCGACAGTTCACTAAGCTGAGCGTCCCAGTACTTCTCGGTCAGCACTGCGGTGACGTTTCCCATGAACTCAGGCATTGCTGCGGGAGCTGCCATGGCTTTGCGAAACTCATCGTGGACGCTCTTGTACCTTTGCTGATCGGGGCCGTAGTTTTCGACAGGGCCGCCCACTCCCATAACGCCGATCACGAACGGCATGTCTGGTGCCGAAAGGTCTTTGCGAACATCGCGAATGAAGTGTGCCAAAACCTTACTGTATTGATCGTAGCCCCCCGGACTGCTTCGGTCTGGATAGGTGCCCCGATCGACCATATCATTCCAGCCCTGGAACCAGACGAAACCGGAAAGTTCGTATCCGGCTTTCGGATCGTAATCCGGATAGACTCGTTTGATGTTACTCAGGACGTTTCGGACGTGATTCACCATCAGACCATAATAACGGCCAGTTGCTTTGGCCCGTTCTGCTTTGACCTTTTCAATATCCTTGCCTTGCTTCCTGAGGTTCTGCAGCAGCTGCTCATTGAACTCATACGGCCCGGCACTCGGTGGTCGAAAGTCAGTATTTAACGATTTGCCGCCCCAGGCCGTCTTGATAATCAAAATCGGCTCCTTAACGAACTTCTGCATGTAGATCCCAAAGGTATACTCGGGGCCGATCTTTGGTTCGCGACCGGCTGCCCCATAACCAGCGATCAGTTGGCCATGGCGTTCCGTTTCGCCACCATCATGCCCGATGGACGAGATCCAGACTTGTTCGCAGCTTCTTGGCGAACCGTCAGCGTTAAGCATCTCCTCGAGGATTGGGGCTGTCTTGGGATCCATTCCAATGTGTTCGAAAGTCCGCACTTGGGCGTGCCCCTGCATGTTGGATTGACCAACGAGGATGTAGACCTTCAGTGGTTTCTCAGCGGCGCAAACATCAATACAACAAGATGTGACCAGCCAGGCGAACACCAAGACGTTTGTTTTCATGATCGTACCACTTCCAAATAAAACGGATGCTGATGTTGCAAAAAGTGAGGCGTCCCGTTCATTATTGCCGGCTGGTCAATAGTTCGACCAGGGCCCGACCGAGAGGTGCTCTAACCTGCGGCGGTGACACTCCGCCGCAATGGAGCCACCAAGTTTCTTTACGTCTCGTCGCGAAACTGCTATTGGTGCTCTCGGTGTGCATCGACCTACGTAGATTATGTTCTTCGTGCAGATTTTGTGGGGGCAAATTCTCTTGACGTCAGTTGCTGTCGTTCGAAGCCACTTCGGCTCGTCGCCGGGGCGACCGAGCACACTTTGACCTATCGTGACTGCGCCGTTTTGGTTATCGTTCCGCACCTGACTCGATCGGAGGAATGACATGTCACTCGTATTGGCAATGGCACTGATGACGTTGGCGCCGCGCGCTGATTGGACCTCGAATCCGACCGCGTCTTTTGCACAGACGCTGGAGAGACAACGCACGGATAGAATCATTTCGAAGCAGCTGCATCCGCACTCACCAGTTGCGCGTACGTTCGACTTTCCGATGACGCGTGCACTGGGCTTTGAACTTGATCAGATTCTTAATCCAACGCCTCCCGTGTTCATATTCGGTGGTGTCGCCATCACACGGTGAATTGCAGACATCTCTCCGGGCTGTCAAAGTCACACGACGAAGTTACCAGGCCAATATCAACAATGGCCTTTCGGCGGAAGAGAATAGTTTCTCCGATCCGAACTTGCTCGGTGACGCGACCCACTTTTCGGAGCGAGCGGCGGAGCAGCTAACGACGCTCCGGTGGCATCGGCCTACGCAGCGAAATTCTCACTCGCGAGTTTTGTTCGGATTTTATTCTTGCATACGTCGGACCTTGCGCCTTAACGGTCGCTCGGCGCTATCGCGATTTGGGGCCAACCAGTTGAATGCGTCAGTAAGTCGCCCTTCGGTGGTAAGAATCGCGTCCAGGGATGTCCTATTTGCGCCCCATTTTCATGAGATTTCGGAAATGAAGTGACGTTCTCATCGGATCTCGGCCCATAATAGGGAGACCTACAGCCCTTCAAAGAGTTCCGCAATGAGATCACTTCTGGCAGTCTGCAACTTGCTTCTCCTGCACCTGCTCTTAGCCAACCATTCATTCGCGCAGGCAATTGTCGTTGTTCCCCCGCGGTCTCAGGAGATCGACCTCGGCAACATTGCCAGTGATGGCTCTGACGGTATTGGACATTCTTTCGGATATATGGATTTCGAAGTTCATGCAATTCCCGAGCCGTCCTCACTCACACTGTGTTTTCTAATTCTTCTCGTTTCCGGGGGGCTTGTTCGACACCGAATTGTGCCTGCGTAACGTTCTGGCCATTCCACTGGTAGATTTGGAATTTGGCCCTTCGTATATTGAGCGAGTAGGCTAAATCCGTCGTCATTTTGCTATCGTGATGGATTGCCGAGAAAAGACGGATTTTTTCGAGCGAGCTGCCGAGCAGCTAACGACGCTCCGGTCGGCATCGACCGACAGCAGTTCATTGCTCTCTGCGTTTTTTTTGGATCGAATTCTCTTGACCCATTTCGACGTGGTTCGGAGCCGTTGCATTTTGACAGGCAAAGCATTTCATTCGGTCCCAACCGCCAATCGGCGCAGCTACCGTTGTTCCCTTGCAAACTCCGCCGAGTCCTTGCGCCCGTCGAGCAAGAAACTTGAGTGCAATTTTCTGGTATCCTTTTCAGCAAACGATTAAACTATCGGACTGCGACAAACGCTTGTAAGCTAGTTGCGTCGAACAAGACAAAGTCTTGCAATCCACATTTGGTGCGTCCGGTTTTGATTACCGGACACCTCATTTGGCAGCAGAGAAAAGATAAACGGTCGCGAACGACTGGGTTGGGCAAAAAGGAACGTCATCTGACGCGTACGGGCTTTGGCTCGAATGGGCTGGATCACGTCCTTTTTTCGTGGTGTCACCAGAAAATGGCGAGTAACGACCGAAGCTGGGTACGCCAGCAATGAGTCTAGTTCAGGGGATTGCATAATGAAGACACGCGTTGCGACACGGTTTGGTCTTGCTGCATCTATTGGTCTTTTTCTTTCCGGTGAAACATTCTCCGCCGCGCCGATTCTGGCAGGTGTTGCCGGCGGGCTCGAAGTCTGGTCAGTGCCCGATGAGAACCCCCCTCCGGGTTTGCTAGGCACAACGCTCGTTCTACGGACACAAGACCCCGCAGGGCGGATCGTCACTTTTGAAAATATCGCGATACGCGGCGACGTTCATCAAGTCACGTTTCCTAAGTTCAATGGAGAGCACGATCCGGCGTCAACACCCAACATCGGCGAGTTCACGTTGCCGGATGATGCGGAAATCGTCGCGGCGGACACACACATTCTGTTCACCGATTTTTTTGCTCGAACGGAGGGCGCCGGCTTCCAAAGCCTGATGGAAGATAACGACTTGAGCGACCCGGCCGGACTGGGTGACTTTGGTCGTGGTGCGCTGGTCGGTATCGGCGACCTGGCGATGTGGGCGCCAACGGACGCGTTCTGGTTGGATATTGGGTATCAGCACAACGAGACTGAATTCGCGCATATCGTAAAGCCCGATCGTGATAGTGAGATTTTCTTGACTGTGGGCGTTCTCGGAGAAAGGATGATCAACTCTGGCGAGCCCGGCGGCGCGCGGTGGGGGTTTGGCGACGACAATCCACCGCTTGCAATTCCCTTTGTTCCAGAACCTACAGGCGGCGCTATGCTGATCATCACACTTGCAATCTGCTCCGTGTTTCGGAAAAGGTCATGACAATGTGCGATGCAGTGACGGTGTATCAATAAACTTGGTGCGCTATGGCCCCACTGGCGGCAAGGTCGACACCGCTGATGGTGCTTGACTTGCGTTGCGCCAAGAATGACGGACGCTTTGAAACAACTCGTTTCCGGCATCTTCTCGCCGTGGCGAAGGCACGGAGGTTGCCCCACCCGGACGCACGAAAGCTCCTGCGTTTCTCTTGACGTAGCCCAGTGTAGCGGAGAATAGCCCTCGCGTTGAGTTTAAATTGAGTGTAGCGCGGACGTCGGCATCATTCTTTGATGCGGTGGCACTACCGTCTTTGCAGCACGCCGGATCCGCTACCACCGCTCCAACACATTGTCTACCAGTCGCTCTTGGCCGATCTCCGTCAATTCTTGGTGTGAATGCACCTTCGACCAAACTGCATAACGGCGCGATCGGTGACGGACCAGAGTGTTCGTGAATGCGGCTTTGCTCGCTTCGAATTTCGACCTGATGGGCCTGTCGAGGCTAGATTCTTTAAATTCGGAAATAGCATCCTGTTGCGCCATACCGGCAACCACGTGATTTGCCAACGGCGCTCGCGGCACACGTGCATTGACTGCGGCTGCCGCCAAAGCCCTGTAACGCGTCCCCTTCTGCCAGTTAGACCCAAGAAAGTTCAAATCGTTCGCATCGACACGACCGTCGCCGTTGAAGTCGCCGTTGGCCCAAGTGAGCGAATCATCCACGCGCTGCCAGTTTAAACCTAAGGGCCCCATGTCCGCCGCGTTGACCGCGCCATCCAGGTCCGCGTCACCCAAGTAGTAGGCCCTTTGGTTTGTCACACTGGCGATGTCCAACCATTCCACGATATCGTCAAAGTCGACTTGGCCATCCAGGTTGACGTCATACTGCTTCGACGCAGTACCAACGTTTGCCGTCAGCGATCCAATGTCTGCGGCGTCGAGAAAGCCATCCCTATCAAAGTCCGCTAAGTTCAACTCGACGGCTCCGATATCCGGGGCACGACCGATTCGCCGCGGCGCACCCTGTTGGTCAGTTGAAGGTGAATCCGTCAAAGTTGGGTCGCCGGCGTCAAAAACCGAGCTTTCTCTTTGCGGTGCAAAGACGGTACCTCCATGCCTGCCACTTACCTCGTCCAGACCCGGTACGATAATTCCGCCCACCGGCCCCCCAACAATGTTTCCAGCCCCATCTGGATTCGCTTCTAACAAGCCAGAGCCTTGCCCATCGCCAATCAGATTGAAGCTCGCTACCAACGATCCAACCGTGCGGATTTCCGGCGCCCCCAAGGTTGCCCGGTTGTCCGCGATGATGGAATTCTGCACCCGTACGTCCCCAGAAACGTGGATGCCTCCCGCCGATTCGACGTCGGTTGACGTAGCCTGATTTCTCAGAATCGTCGTATGGTTGAGATTGGCGGATCCCGCTTCAAAGTTGTCGATGAATAGGCCACCTCCGTCCGCGGCGACGTTGTTCGCAACGGTGGTGCTTTCGATGGTCGCGGTGGCAGAAATCGTTCCCAGCTCGATATACGCACCGCCACCACGGTTGGTTGCTTCGTTCGCGTCCAGCAACGTACGTTTGATGTTGACCGAGCCGCCGTCGAGATTCGTGGCAATGCCACCACCATCTGCCGAGCTCAGGTTGCCGACGATCCAGCTATTTGAGACCGTTAGTCGTGTGTCTCCCGTCACGTAAATGCCACCACCGCTTGCCGCTCTGTTTTCACGTATGGTGCTTTGTTCGACAATGAGAGTTCCCGCGATCGCCGCGATGCCGCCACCATTGCGCAAACTCGTATTGTTGGCCACCACAACGTCATGCATCGTGAGGTGTTCCAAGGAAAGGATAGCACCGCCGTCTGTGTCGGAGCTGGCACCGGTCAATTCCAATCGGCGCATGTCAACGAAAATCTCTTCAACGGGATTCCCGTCGTCGATGCGAAACAAGCGACTGGTACCAGTAATCGTCGTTTTGCCCACGTGGCCGGTGATGAGTGTGGAATCGGTGACCAACAGCTCACCGTTGGTAAGCGAAATCGATTGCCCGACAAGGTCGTTGCTAAAGACAATCGCATCGACGCCCGCGCGTTGATTCGCCAAATGAATCGCTTCGCGCAAGGAGAGATCACCGGCGCCAACATCATCATCGAATTCGTCGAAGGCGATGTCGACGAGCAAAGCCACATCCGCATCGTTCTCTTGCCGCTCGACGGCGCCGATGTCGACTAAGTCACCGACAACCCGGCGGAAGTTCCCCCCACGCTGATCGGTGACAACACCACCCGCAAAGCCAGAATCGCCACCATTGACGGCCAAACTATTGATCTGGATTTCATGCGTGGGCGTTGGGCCGCCGTGGTTCCCGAGGGGACTCAAGCGAGGATCGATTGGGCCGTTGTCCGGGCCACCAATTCGGTTGCCATTTGCATCCGGATTTGCCTCCCGGAGCTGTGTGCCTTCATTGGTTCCGATGAGACTGTAAAACGGTGCCGCGATTTCACGGGCAGCCAAAATATCTGGTCCGAAACCGGCCGAATTGTTCGCGACAATCGTATGATCCAGGTCCAATACGCCAAGTGTACGAATCCCACCGCCGCCTTGGCCCATTTCGAGGACGTCGGTCCGATTATTCGTAACCGTGACATGCATGAGGTTGGCAGCAGCGACCGAGTCGGTTAGGTGAATGCCCCCTCCGCTCTGGGCGGCGCTGTTTCCCGAGACGGTACTGTCGCCAGCGAGGAATGCCGAATCATCGCCGTCGACAAAGAGACCACCTCCGTTGATTGCAAAGTTATTGAAGACCGTTGAGTTTTGTAAATGAAACTCGGTACGCGCACCCGGCGAGCGGAAGGAAACTCCGCCGCCGTTGGCCGCG
>CBDUAB010000055.1:0-9343 GCA_965365045.1 uncultured Planctomycetales bacterium | reverse complement strand
GATCCCCCCGACGAAACATTCGGTCCAGTCGCCGACACCGCCCAGCCAGCTGCCGAGCCGACAGACGAAGCCGTTGGAGTAGCTGACGAAGCAGCGTGGCCAGAAGCAGAATCAACTGAACTAGCGGAGGGTGACATCGCGCCAGTTGCCGAACGAGATGAACCGGTAGACGAAGCCGTCGAACTGTTTTATGAGGCAGCCGAACCGGCAGGGGAGCCGGACCCGACGCAAGCCGAGTCGACTAGCGCTCCAGCGACCGACGAGGAACAAACCGAAGCAGGCTTTGAATCCACGCATAACGATGGTGCCGAGACCGAAGTTGAAAAGGTCGAACAGATCAGCTTTTCCGACTCGCTTTCATTGGAGTTAGACCGTATGATCGCGGCGGGTGCAAAGTCCGTTGACATGCAAATGAGTGTGTCGGAACAGGGTTTGGTCGGCGAATTGGAAGTCAATGGACGTAAACAACATGTTTATGTTCAGCGTAGCTACAGTTCCAACGGCGCTCCATTGTTGTCGTTCTTTGCGGCCTGCGGCCCGGCATCACAGCAGCATGCCCTTCCTCTGCTGGAATGGAACAGCGCTTTACCGATGTGTGCCTTTGCAATTCGCGAAATCGAAAACACAGCAATGTTTGTTGTCCAAGCGAACGTTCCGGCGTTTTCGCTCAATCAAATGTCAATTACCACGACGTTTAAGGAAATCGCCAAACGAGCGGATCAGGTTCAGCAACGCATAGGTTGACGTAATTTGCGTAATCCACCGTCAGTGTGGTCATGACACCGATCGATTGTGTACAATTGCGGGTGACCGTTTTTCGGAGCCCGCGCCATGAGTCGCACGACGTTTGGTCGAATCGTTATCGGCATGTCATTGTGTGTCGCCATTGATTCGTCAGCCACACACGCTCAAGTTGTTCAGCTACCAACCGTAAGTTCATTCGGCGTGAGCACGACCGTATCCGTGCCGGATCACGGTTCGATTTTTTTGGGCGGTTCAACGGTTGGCCGGACAGGAAGTGTTGGGCGTGGATTCGCTGTTCCTGGGGGCCATCCGCTTCTCTGGGGCAACTTACAAAACGGCGCTCGTTCGATCTCTCGATCCAGAGGAACCGCGACGATAATTGACTTGCGAGAGTGGGACAAAGCCGTCTTGGCGGAAGCTCGCCGGCGAAAAAGCCGAACTGGCTCCACGCCAAATGCAGTCGACTGCCGCGCTGCGGCCATTTCCCGGCACGTTGCCACGTCACCGCACGGACGCGAGAGTGGCCAACGCGGTCCGCGAGATGGAAGTACGGCTCTCCGAGCGACAAGCTCGACGCGTCCACGTGTGGGTGGATGGAAACAGGATAGTAATGACGACTTCTCGCAGTTGACCTACCATCAGCTGATGTCTCGCGGTCGGGCGGCAATGGCTGCGCGGCAGTATCGGTTGGCCAAAAAGTACTTCCAATCAGCCGCTGGCGACTGAGTCAGCGCGAAACTTAATGTCACGCAACCCGTCACGCGGACTATCGTACGAACATCGGACTCCAGCTCGGCGGACACGCCGGTTGGCTCACATAGATCGTGGCGCGAATCACCCCTAAATCGGTTCAAGAACACGCTTCATTTGCCAGCGCGCGACACCATCCTCAATTACCCGGCGTACGTTGGTCAGAAATCGGACGGACGGACGCTCCGAATTCTCAAAAGTTATTTCGAATAATAACGTGATTTCACGATTGATTGTTTTGCCCGTGATGTTATCCACGCCTAGGTAATAAAGCGTACTATCCTTGCCGCTACTAGCGATCAAATTGCCCGGCTCATTGTTGAATTCTTCGTCGAGATCCTCTTGCAGTTCGACATTTTCTTCGTAGAAAAGTTGTGTAGACATGCTTGGGTCCGGCCGTTGGATCGGGGCTAGCATCCAGCGGTGAGCGTCTTGCAGTTTTCCGCTGCGAACCAGGTCGATCCAACGTTCGGAGAATTGACGGGCCTGACGACTGAGGACGAAATGTTCCACAGTGAGCTTGGCGGGTGCCCAACTGCCAAACACGAGCGCCAGGACGAGGCCTGAAATTGCCAAGACATATCCCGAGTCGGATGAGCTTGGTTGCGTGACGTTGTGCAGCGCCCGCCAGGATACGATCAGTCCAATCCAAGGGACCGCAAACAGCAGCGGATGCATTAGCGACAATGGAGCCAACAGCCCGAGAACGAACGCGCAAACGGCCAAACGACTGACGCTACGATAGTCCTCGTATTGGCCTTCGCCCAATTCCGATAGGCCAGTCCTATCCGAAAAGGCGGGGCGTTGCGAAAGAGCAGGGCGTTGTTCAGGCATGTCGCGCATCAATGACTGCGGAGGATTGAGTGCACCGTATTCCTTTTTAGATCCTTTGCGCGAGCAAGGCTACCTGTAGCGGTCGAGCTCTGGATCACGTCGGGGATTCACCCGCCATTTGCCGGTGGCATCCATGTGATCGTTCAGGTCCTGGCGACGCTGGCCATATTTCAGTATGAACTCACTTTTGAGGTCAAATTCACGTACGCCGTTAGTTCCTGTCGCTGTCTCGTCAGCTTGCGACAAAGGTCCCCGTGAACGGCTTTGGACAAACGCGAGCCATTTGCGCCCTGGGGCGAGGCCGAGAAAATTGCCCGACATGGGTTCCTTTTGAAAGCCACCTTTGACCGCCGTGCGGGGCAGAGGCGCCGTGTGCAGCGACATGCTGAAAAAGCCAATGATCGTAGCCGCCGTCAGCACGGCAAAACCAATCCGACCGGCCACTTCCACGGGCATCTTAAAACGGACACGATGCCGCGAAATCGAATCGGTAACGGCGCGAAGGATCAAGTAAATCACAAAGAACAGCAGCCAGATCGCGATGAAGTCCCAGAGGTATGTGTACGATGGGGCCTGCTCTTCGAAAAAGTCCGCCGCCGGTTCGAAATAGTTCGTTGCCAGTAAAGCGGCCAGGACAACATTGACGAATGTTAACGCGTTGCTCCACAATCCTTCCTGCCACATCATGGCGACCACGATGAACATAATCAAAAACAACAGAAAGTTAAATAACATGGCACACCTTATTGTTTGAGGACTCGCATCAATTCGGGCAGCGATGTAATACCTCGGACGACCGTAGCAATGCCTTCTTCCTGCAGTGTGCGATGGCCCGCTTGTCGCGCTACGTTGCGAAGCACCTCGAGCTTGGGCTGATTGATGAGTGCCGCGCGCATCGCGTCATTCACGGTGAGCAATTCGAAAATGGCCGTGCGTCCTACGTATCCAATGCCGTGGCATTCTTGGCACACTTCCTCTGGTTCCTCCGGATGCCGAAAAAACTCGTCCACGCGTCCGGGGGGGATACCTAGTTTCTTTAGCAATGCGGGCGTAGGCGTGTACGGTTCTTTGCAGTCTTCGCAGAGTTTACGGACTAAACGCTGGTTCAGCACACCGATGGCGACCGGAGCGAATTCCTTGGCCGGCACCTTCAACAGCAGAATCCGCATCAGCGCTTCAACGGCTTCCTTGGCCCGAATGGTCGTGAAGATCAAGTTGTCCTCGATCGCAGCCGCGCAGAGGATTGAGACGGTTTCGGCGTCCGGCAGATCGGGCACGATCAGGACATCAGGTTGCTTGCGCAACAAAGTTGGCAGCATTTTCGCGGGTATTTCTCCCGCCGCGATGTCGTACGTTGTCGGGTCGACATTTTCGACTTCCTCAAGTCGGTCCTTAACGCTTTCGAGCGATACAAAGTCACGCAACAGCCGGTCGGTCGATCGCAGCGAAACGTTGAGTGTCGAAGAAAGTCCGCCTCCCGGCATCGACGACAAGATCAGAACTCCATTGTCGTGAAGCATGAGATCCTTGTACTGTTCGATCATCTTTTCGCGCATGCCGAGTTCTTCGAGCGACTTAAATGTAGTTGTTGCACCGCCCATATGAACGAGCGCTCGCTCGCCGGTTTTCGTCGCTTGACTGACGATCGCACAATTGAGTTTCGTGCCGTCGACGTTCGCTCCAAATTTTCCGTTTTGTCTCGCACGGCGCTCTTCGGGATTCAATCCCGAGAGGGTTTTGAGAACCTCGAGCAACAGATCACCTTCTTCTGGATCATGATCATCGGCGTCGTGCCATACACCGTCAACTTGGAATCGAACAGAGGTCCCGTCCTGCGCAAAGTCCATCATGACTTTGTCGGCGCGATGTTCGAATGCAGCTTGGATGACTTCCTTGGCGGGTAGGAATCCCTCGGACTGGCGCGCGGTAAGCAGATTGGCTTGATTCTCCTCGTCGCTATTGCCGCCAAGCGGCGCGAACGAGACGGGCGCTCCTTTTTCATAGGCCGCTTTGGCCTCGGAATCAACGTTTAAACCTGTCTTAGCAATAAGTTGCGAAAACAGAAAGCGAATGTGATCTTTGGTCATCACCCGCTCATGTAGCTCGAGTTGTTGATTGCGCTGAACGACAAAGACTAGAATCGGTACGAGCCATGCTAGGAACGTGACGGCGAACCCGGCGGGAAAGATAGGTATCAACAGACCCGCAAAAAAGAAAGCTATCAAAAAGGGCGTAAAGACGATCGGAACCCAAGTTGCATAGGCAAAACTATGTTCTCGACAATCGCGGCTCAGCCAGTCGGTTGTCTTGACCCAAAGGAGAAAAACCAGCCACAGGAGCAGGATTTTCCACCAGGACAAATAACCGCCTGGGCCTCGGTTGGTGGCACCTTGTGGAAATGTGGGCCATGACTGGGCGAAGAGCACCGATCCGAAACCAACGCCCTCATGTGCATGGACCGTGGACGTACCAGTCACAACAGGAGCCAACGGAAAAAGGCTCCATATGACGCAAGCCAGCAGGAGTCCGGTGAGAACTCTTCGCGCTGGCCAAGGATGGATTTGCTTTGGAAGGAGCAGCATCAAAGTATTCCAGGTTGCGATACGTCGATGCCTTTAAGTGCCATTTTCAGGGCTTCCTTGTTGGGTGCTACTTCGAAGGCAGTTGGCCGGTCGATGAGCTCATCGTCAATAAGCCGTTTCAGGCTGAGTGTAAAATCCTGCATGCCATCATGTTCACCCATGCGAATGGCGTCGGGCAGTTTTTCATCCGACTCTTCCAAAATCAGTTTTCGAATCATCGACGTAAAGGTCAAGATCTCGACGCAGGGGACTCGCGAAACCCCGGGTTTGATTGATGGCAGCAGTTTTTGTGCCACGATTCCGCGCATATTGAACGCCAGCGCACTGCGGAGTGCGGAGTGCATATCTTCCGGGAACAAATCGAGGATACGACCGATCGTTGACGGCGCTGTCGCCGCGTGGATCGTGCCAAAGACCAGGTGGCCCGTCTCCGCGGCTTGAATCGCTGTCATGAAAGATTCATGGTCGCGCATTTCGCCCAACAGCATGACATCGGGGTCCTCACGAACGGCCTGGCGCATACCGTGCATGAAGTCCTTCACATCGAGACCAACTTCGCGTTGATTGATCAGGCATTTTTCTTCCGAGTAGACGAATTCAACCGGGTCTTCGAGCGTCAGGATGTGTTTCCGGTAGTTACGGTTAATCCAGTTCAACATCGAGGCGATCGTTGTCGTCTTTCCGGAACCGGTTGGACCGGCTAACAAGACCATCCCTTGGTCGAACTTACAAAGATCTTCCATGATGGGCGGCAGGTTGAGGCCCTCGAAGTCAGGAATAAAATTACTCACGCGACGGGCGACCAATCCCACGTGCCCCATCTGTTGGAGCACGTTAACGCGATACCGCCAGTTTTCACCATCCACGTCTACAACATGAGCGAAATCGGCACCGCCATTCTCGTCAAAGTCGCGACGGGCCCGTTCATTCATCAACGGAAAAATCAACCGCTGCATTTCCTCGCTGCCGATCGCGTCGCGGTTCAATTCGCGCAGAGATCCCTTGATGCGTACAATGGGCGCTTTACCGACCTTCAAGTGAAGGTCACTTCCGTCGAGCTTGCAGCAGGCACGAAATAGTTTATCGACTTCGGAGGTCGGTGACTCGTCGGTCACTCCGTTCACTTCGGGTTCCGTTGTGGACATCGTTTGACATCACGGGTCCGACCGTCAATCGAACACGTGCCTCTCATATTGCCGTTGGGTTAATGCGCGCTGGCGTCCTCGTTTACAGTCCATTTTATCATAACCTGCGGGGGACATCATAACCTTACGGGAATGCCACGAGCGGCCATGATAAGCTTCGTTTGGTGGATCGAAAACTCTCCAAAATGGAAAATACTTGCCGCCAGAGCGGCATCGGCCTTGCCTATTTCGATCGCATCGGCCAAATGTTCGGGGCGACCAGCGCCGCCGCTGGCCACGACCGGTATCGAGACCGCCTCGCTGACGGCGGCCGTGATCTCCAAATCGTAGCCGTCTTTGGTTCCGTCGCAATCCATACTGGTCAATACAATTTCACCTGCGCCTAGCTCCTCGACCTGCCTCGACCAGGCCACTGCCTCAAGTCCCGTGGGAATGCGACCCCCGTTTATGTGGACTTCCCAAACCTCGCGGCCGTCATCCCCGGTGACCCGTTTCGGATCAATATTGACGACGATGCATTGACTACCAAAACGGTCGGCGGCTTGGCTGACAAAAATCGGATCACGGCAAGCCGCCGAATTAATTGACACCTTGTCGCTGCCGGCCGACAACAGCGCTCGCACATCGTCGAGGTTGCGAATTCCGCCGCCTACCGTTAAAGGCATGAAGACCTGCTCGGCCGTTCGCCGTACCACATCGAGTACTATTTCTCGCCCTTCATGGCTGGCGGTAATGTCGAGAAAAACGAGCTCGTCCGCGCCCTCCGCTTCGTAGCGGGCCGCGACTTCAACCGGATCTCCGGCGTCGCGCAAATTGACAAAGTTTGTGCCCTTGACAACGCGACCGCTTTCCACATCTAAACAGGGAATGACTCTTTTGGTAAGCATCGAATGTGCGCAGGTTTCAATGTTTCCTGATTCAATTTCCTCAATGGTGCAGCAAAGCAATTTCTTCACGAGCGTTCGCAATTGCGTTCTCGCACACAATCGCCAATGTAAGTCCTACCATTGTGATGGTCAACCAAGTCGAGATTCGG
This sequence comes from uncultured Planctomycetales bacterium, assembly GCA_965365045.1. Classification (GTDB taxonomy): domain Bacteria; phylum Planctomycetota; class Planctomycetia; order Pirellulales; family Pirellulaceae; genus CBDUAB01. The sequence goes on along the minus strand of CBDUAB010000055.1, from coordinate 2,252 downwards.
GGCCTGGAACGCACGTTCTTCAGTAGACCGACGCACAAGCGAGGGACACTACCAAATGACTCAGGTGAAAGCCGTTTTGGAAGTGACCCTCGCTTGCGCGTCGGGCTAAAGTGCAACTTTGCATTGCAATGAACGCTTGTGCACCCTCTCGCGTCGTTTGCTTCGTTGGCTCTTAACCCGACGCGACTGAAACCGATTCCACGACCAATTCGCAATCGGGTAGAGATTCTAAAAACACGCGGCCGTATGGCTTTGTACGCACCCGGGGATCCAGAATCACCACCATGCCTCGATCGGTGTTGCTGCGAATCAATCGTCCAAATCCCTGCCGCAGTTTGATGACGGCTTCCGGCAGTTGATAGTCGCGGAACGGGTTGCCTCCGGCCGCGCGTAGTGCCTCAAGCTGCGCTGCAAGCAGTGGTTTGTCTGGCACGCTAAACGGCAGCTTGGTGATAATTACGTTTTGCAGCGCGTCACCGGGAACGTCAACGCCTTGCCAAAAGCTATCGGTGCCCATTAACACCGCGCGCGGATTCCGTTTGAATCGCTCGATCATTTGGTGTCGCGGCAGACCATCGGCTTGGCTGTACAGAGCCAGTTGGCGTTGACGAAGCCAAGGCGTGAGGCGAGCCGCCACCGATCGCAGCATTTGATAGCTTGTAAACAACACGAAGGCGTGGCCATCGGTCTTATCGACGTAATGCCGAACCATTTTGATACACGCCCGTTCATAGTTTTCCTTTTCGGACCCAGGGTCCGGCATGTCATCGACCAGAACAATTTGGGCCTGCTTTGTGAAATCAAAAGGGCTGCCCACACGCAGCGTTTCGCATTGTGTCACGCCAAGTCGCGATTGAAAGAAGTCAAAGTTCGCGTCCGGGCCGACGGCGAGCGTGGCGCTTGTCATGATGACCGAGTCGATTTTGTCGAACAAATGACATCTCAGTGCCGGTCCGACATCGATGGGAGCGGCGCGCATCAAAACACGCTTCTTGTTGCCACGTCGTGTTTGCATCACTTCGATCCAATACACATGTTGGGCAAATTCCTGGGTCAGCCAAGGCTTGATTTCGCCAGCCAATGCTTGCAGCCGATCGCTGGCGGAATTGAGGTCTTGTTGATGGGATTCGTCATCCAGCCTGTCCGCATGATCCTTTAGTTCAACGGACAGTTCGCCGAACGGACCGCTCAAATCGTCTGGAACAATGCTGGTTTGCGTAACACGTCCGTTGCGGTTCGACGTGGATTCGAGCCAATGCAGGACACCGTCAAAAAAATCGCCGGCCAAGATGCGGCAGCGATCGACCAACTGTTGCGCTTTTTTGAGATGGTAGTGTACGAGCAGGCCTTTGTTCGTACGATCGTTGTACAAACGTGTCAGGACATAGTCGACTTGTCCTGAGCCGATACTTAATCCGAGGTGCGAAGCGGCCACATCGGCTAGTGTATGGGCTTCGTCAAAGATCACGGTATCATAGTCGGGCAAGATGCTCACGCCCGCTCGACGCAGCGCCAAGTCACTGCAAAACAACGCGTGATTGACGATTAGCAACTGAGCATGCTGGGCGCGGCGCCGAGCACGGTAATAAAAACAACGGTTGTAATGATCGCAGTTTCGCCCCATGCAGTTGCTGCTGTCGCTGGCCACTTCGTCCCAAACCGATGATTCGGGGCGGTAGTCCAAGTCGCTGAGCGACCCGTCGCTGGTGACTTTGGACCATTGCTGGATTTCGTGCAGTTGATCTACTTCGTCCTGTCGCGAAAACAGGCTGCCCGTACGCTCACGAGCGATGGCCGATCGTCGGCGGCTCAGATAATTGCGTCGTCCTTTGACGAGGACCGCCGAGAATTCACGTGGAATCACGCTATTGAGAAACGGCAGATCTTTTTGCAGAAGCTGTTCCTGTAAGCTGATCGTGTGTGTTGACACAATGATTGGTCGGCCGGTATCGCTCCGCGCTGGATCTGTCGCGGCCAGAATTGCCGGAACCAGATAGGCAAAGCTCTTGCCAACACCAGTGCCGGCTTCGACGGATAGATTATTCCCGCGCGCAAGTGCGTCGGCGACCGCATCCGCCATATCAAGTTGCTGTTGCCGAAGTTCGTAATTTGGCAACCGCGCCGCGATTCGGCCATCTGGGCCCAAAATATCGCGTGGACACAGCAGATCAGACAAGGGGGAGGTCCCTTTCAATCACGTCGTCTTCCGGGCTGCTTGCGGTTGCATACAACCTCTTGGGAATGCGTCCGGC
>CBDUAB010000054.1:0-9350 GCA_965365045.1 uncultured Planctomycetales bacterium | reverse complement strand
CGTTCACTGAACGCAGCAAGGCAGTTTGTTGCTATTGTCCTGTTTCTTGATTTACTTGTTGGTCTTCAACAAAACCCTGCTCTACCAATTCCACTAAAGCCCGCAGTGCCTCATCGGCGTCCCGTCCACGTGCTTCGATGGACAATTCGGTTCCCTGTAATGCGGCAAGAGTCAGGATTGCCAAAATACTTTTACCATCGACTCGCTCGCCATCTTTGACGACTTCAATCACGGATTCAAAACGGTTGGCCAATTTTACGAACAAGTCGGCCGGCCGGGCATGAAGGCCCTGTGGATTTATAATCCTGACCCGGCTTGTTGCAACCGTTTCGCTCATGACTGAGAATCTTCGCTATTGACATTCGCTGGTAACAGTAACGATGACTAGGATACGAACTGATTGTTGTCCGCTTCCTCCAACAATTGTTGGATGTCTTTCGCTGTCTTCGATTGTTTAAGAAAACGACAGAAAGTGTCATCGCGGAGCTGCCTTGAAATGTTCTCGAGCGCTCGTAGATGATCTCCCGGACGATCGGGAGGCGAAATAAGTAAGAAAAATAACTGAACCTTATCTCCGTCAAGGCTATCGAAATCAACGCCTGCTTCGCTGATGGCCACTGTGCCCACCAGCTTTTCAACACTGACATGTTTGGTGTGTGGAACCGCGACTCCGCGTCCAATACCCGTACTGCCCAGCTCTTCGCGCTTCATGACAGCACCAATAATTCCACCTTGATCGTCTTCGCTTATCTTGCCAGCTTTTACCAACGACTGGACGATCTCCGCAACCACAGCTTCTTTGTCATCAGCAGCCAAATGTGCACTGATGGCTTCGCCGCATATGAAATCGGCAAACTTCATCTACAAAGTTCCTTTCTGATTTGGACTACTCGGGTTGCTGCTCGTCGTCATCCTGCGGTAATACCGTTCGCCGACCGGTTGAGCGATGTTCAACAAGCTTGTCTTTGTGCCGCCTGAGTTGCTCTTCCAATTTGTGGATAGCCCCATCGAGAGCACCCATCAATTCCGGGCCTTTCGTGCGCGCGACAAAGCGTTTTGCCCGCTCAACGGAAACTCGAATCTCGACATGAGCTTCGTCCTCATGCTCAAGATCCACTGTCACGTCCACTGCCGTCATCCGTTCGTGGAAGCGAACAAGCCTTTGCAATTTTGAGTTGATTTTGTCTTTTGTTTCTTGTGCTAACTGACCGTGCCGAGTCGAGATATTGATCTGCACTATTTGCTGACCTCCCTAAACCGCAATCAACCGAAGCGTGCCAACAGTTACCGATCCATGGCCAGCCAATGGTTTTGAATGGACCGAGTTCCCTTAAATCGAGGTTACCCTAAATCGAGCATATCCACGATGCGAAGCAAGAACTAGGCCTAGCATTCGAAACAATCAATTTCTGGTGGGAAAGGGTCCACAGCGATCATCTTACCCCCTTATCGAAGGGGCGACAAACGCAAATCCCACGCTCAGAATGACGAGTATTCTAGGGAGTTTACCGATGATCGCCGGCAATTTGCTAAGAATCGGGCATTGACAAACGCTCCAAATCCGCCAAACCGGTCGGTTGCTGACGGACGGTTATGTTGCCTTTGCGGAGCTCTGTTCGCCACCTCGCTACCTTACTTTGACGCGATTTTTCGCTCTGGGCTGGCATGTAAAGATAGGTTTTACCCGTTAATCGCTTGAGGTTCTCAATTGATAGAACGCGAAATTCCACACGGTCATTGTCAAGGTTTTCCACCAACTCGGCAGCCCTGCCCGCGGCAAGCTGCTCATCCGTATACCCCAATAACATGCGATACAGCTTACCAGCGTCTCCGCCGTAGAGTTTTTCAAAGATCTCTAAAACGCCGTTCGCTGTCTGAGGGTCGCGTGCAACGGCCGCTTGCAATTCGTCAAACAGCGCCGGCCAAGCAAGCTGATATCGCTTGCCAGGTTCGGAGAAGAGCGCTGCGCCTGCTTCAAAATCGTTTAAGGCCATCAAACATCGGCAAGACAGCAGACGCACATCGGTGCGTCGGTGTGCGGCATTTTCATTCAACGAAAGTGTCAGGTCGCGGCGAACTGGCAATAAAGTCTCCAGTTCCGCGGCTGCATCTCTATCCACTTCATCAACGCGGCTGTAAACCCATTCCGGTAATTCCGTAAATACCGTGAGCTGCGGAGGATGGCCATCCGCTAACGCGAATTGATTGCCGGCGGCAACGTCCTGCGTCGCTCCGTCCTCGTCGATTCTCGCAACACCTTGTGTAACCCATATCTGAATCAAGTTGTGTGGCGGCTCGCTTTGCGGATCCGAGCCTGGTAACAACACACGTTGGGTGTGGACCGCTATCTCCGTATCGGGCTCAACGAATTCAATGACAAACAAACGGTCACCAGACCTGACGGCGACGCATGATTTCCCTTGTCCGATCGCATTCATCGACAATTGGCCGTAGGGAATCGCTATCACGGGTATTCCCGAGGCCATCGGCGCTTCAAACGTCAGTTCGGAACGTCCACGCAACGAAACCTGCACGCTGCTCTGCGCGAGCAGTAACTGGGGACGATACATCGGCAGTGACCGCAATTGCTGGCCAACGACCAACGCAGTTCGCGATGGCAACCGCATCCAGCCGGATTGATCGTCCCAGAAAACGAGCAGTTCATTCTCGGAAAGAAAATGCCCGACATCCACAGGCAACGCCGGATCCACAGACAACGCCGGATCCGCGGGCAACGCCGGATCCGCGCCCACGCCGACAGGTTCTTGCGCTATGCCATCCGCCTCCGTCGATCCCGATTCGGTGGTTCCTGTCTGCGCGTCGGATGATACTGAATCGTCCGATGGGCTAACCTCGTCCAGTGCGCTAACCGTAGGGGCATCGACACCCTGCGGCGAAGCGTCATCGGGTTCAACGAGATTTGGCGCCTGTCGAATAAGAGCGGGCGGCACGAACAGGTCAGTCGAAAGCGCCCCATTTTCGGCCGTAATGTGAAACGCGTCATCAACTTCCGGTGCCTGGGGCTGTAGCGAGAATTGCCCGTCTATCACCGGCGCATCCACGGTTGGATTATCTGGCGGGCTTTCCAGCTCGACGGGTGCCTCTGGCGTGCCTATTTCATCCCCTCCGTCAGGCGTGTTGACGAGCCGCGGCGAGATTGGTTCATCGGTTGTCGGAGGAACCCTTGTCGGCGGAACCACTGTCCCTGACGTCGACCCATCCTGCAGAGCCAATTCCTTCGGTGGTCGCGATCCGAAGATACGTGCTATTATGTGCGTGTCATTCAGCGGTCCCATGGCAATCAGCACGCCGGCTGTCAGTACGAAACCGACCAATACCGCTATACCGATTGGCAACAAGCCACGGCCGGCACCAATGGGCCCCAATTCCGGATGCGAACCGGAGGCCGTACGACTGCGCGGCGTGACGTCGGCATCAGCCTCATTGGCGATTTCCGCCGTCGCAACGTCCGTTGGATCGACACGACGAAACGGTTCGCCACTTGCCCCATTGCCTTCCGAATCAGGTTCCGCGGGCGCGCCGTCACCGGAGGTGCGATAAATTCGCTCCCGAAGTTTTGGTTCGACACGTGCGGGTGTTCCAAGCACTAACGCCAGTATTTGATGGCACGACGCCACTTCGGCCAAATGCTTATCGGATTTCAAACAGACTTTTTCAAAATCTTGTTCTTTATCGGGTGGCAATGCGCTGTCAATGAACTCCGCCACGGTATTGGGATCGTCCATCAAATCTTGACCAAACAATTCCGGACTCGACAATCGAAGCCGTCCGATCGAATTGCGAATCTTGTGTACCAAACCGCTGGCGAAATCGCTTCGTTCTATTTTGTTTCCTAATTCTTCCGCATCGGATTCGCTCAACACATCATCAAGATAGGCCAACATCGTACGCAACGTTAATCGCATGAGAGGCTACTCCAGACTCGAAACAGGCGGCTTGGGCAAGCAGGTAGGCAAGAGAAAGAAAAGCCTTCCTCCTTCGTTTAATAGTGGCAACCGCCGCCGTAATCCGTACAAGAAATCGCCCAAAAATTCGCATCCCATGCCACCCGTTCACAAATCTAGCTGATTAGAGAGAATCCGGCGGAGAAGGTTGGGATTCGGCACGCTTGCGCAAGCGGTGGGCCCAGCGTTTGAGTAGAAGTCGATGCGGCTCGACACCACTCATATTGCGGTACGACTTAACAACAGGATCGAACGCCAGCAGCGCCGCCAGTGATACCAAAAGAATCAGGGCCGCAACCAAACCGGGGTGTAGGTGCGTTGCCTGCGTATGCTTTTGTCCATCCGATGACGTTCGCCAATTGCCAACGTGCTCCCAGCCCGCAACCGTGCGTCGCCAACCAGTTTCCGGCATACCGACGTTGGTCGGTGAGACGTGCGAGTCTGACTCGATTTCGGTCCCGCCAAACATTAACCTGCAATGGACGGCCGAAACGCAACAGACAATTCCGAGAAACAGCGGTACGCTCAGCGCCAGTAGGCGAGACGCGAACATCGACGGTGTCCCAAACATTGACAGTAACCCAATCGACATCTCAGCGGAGCAACGAAAAAGAAAAGTGCCGACGGCGACTGATTACGTCAACGAATTCGTCGTCGTCACTGAGATCCAGACACGTCGTCACTGAGATCCAGACACGACGCAAGTCATGGGCCAACGGCAGTTGATGCCCAGAAAGTGCCGTATGGATACGTCATGAGGAAGGGATGCACACGTGCCCATGCGAGATTGTTGCCTTTGGGCAACCTGGCATTCGTGACGTACGTGGCGAAAACGAAACGCGATTAATTAGATTCAGTCGAAAGTCAAGCCCCACCATCGAGAAAAACTCACGCCTGATTAGCGTGGTGTTGCGGCTGGTCGAGATGAGGAGTCTTGTCGACTTTGTCTGCGCTTATCGTTGTGCCGTCGGATTTCTCACCCAAATTAGAACATGCGCGTCGCCGTAACGGATTTGCCCAGCCAACTGCAGTCTTTCCTGATACTAGTTACTTGGGTCAATGACGGTCGGTAGGTACAATGGTGTCCTGCGGCAACATCACGCTTGAGCCGTTTCGACTTGCCTTACACAAGGAAAGACGTTGTGCCGAAGCTTGACAAAATTCGCCGGAAAAAATCGATTCGCGCGGCCGAAGGTTATCTGGACCTCGCGATGGGGTTGACGGACCGGATAACAGTGGACCCCGATTTGCGTGATCGTCTGGCGAAAAGTGCGCTGGATGCAATTGCCGCACTCGCGCCGCGTCGGCAAGATCGCTCGCGCGTGCATTTCTTGCGTGGCCAAGCGCTGCGATTGATGGAAAACTATCGAGACGCCGTCAAGCCGCTGGAAAAAGCCGCGGCGTTAGAAGCGAAAAACTATCTGATTCACCTGGCGCTGGCTTGGTGTTACAAACGCGTCGGCCGGCTCGATTTGGCCATCCAAGTCCTCGACAAAGCTCTCGATGTTGCGCCCGAAGAGGCCATCATCCACTACAATTTGGCTTGCTATTGGAGTCTTGCCCACAATACACAACGCGCTTTGCAGTTCCTAATACAGTCTTTCGAACTCGAACCAAGTTTACGTGATGTCGTGGCGGACGAGCCAGACTTTGATCCGATTCGCGAGAATCCCGAGTTCCGCTTGCTGACCAGCGTGGTCGTTTAGCTCCAAAAAAAAGACCTCGGTCCCCACCGGGACCGAGGATTTCTTTCTGCCAATAAATGGCATGGACGAGCGGGTGATTCCGCTCCCCCAGGTCTACCAGGCGAATTCCGTTCCAACGTACGCGCCGTGGAGAACGAGCGAATCGTCGGTGTCTATGTCCGCCACGTTCCAGAGACTGCCCAACGTTCGGCCGTGATTAATCTGGCCAAGCGCTGTAGCAACTCCCGACGCAGCGATCGCACGATAACCGCCGGTAAACCGAAAGTGACATCCTATCCTATATCCAAATCCCGCACGCAGTTCACCCAAGAAGGCGACGTCGTCTTCTTGCGACTGAACGCTGAAATCCTCGGGAGTGCCCGGAAGGACATAGGCTGGTCCTTGCGGCGTAGAAATCTGCTGGTCCTGAGTAGCATGGTTTCCGTAGATTCCAAACTTGGAACCGAAATCCAGATGCAAGCAGTCAGTCAAGCAGTAATTTATGTCCGTGCCGAGTTGAAATCCATATAAGTTATTCTCGATACCGATGTCATGATTAATCTCATTCGGCGTTGAGTCAAAGATGTTGTCGTCGCGGTCCATGAAGATACCGATGTCTTCATCGAATTTGAAATAACGAAAGCCAAGCACCCAATGGGCAACCCATCGAGGCCCACAACAGCCTCGGTTCCCACGGCCCAAATAGCCTGGTGTGTAGCCGCCACGAGCACCAGCAAGACCACATCCGCCGGCACCACAGGCGTCGCCACATCCGCAGCACGAAGCGGCCAAAGTCAAAGGGCCGCTGAGAAGGTTTACCTCGGCGTTGTGGTACTCTTCTCTGCGCCATATGTTTGCGTATGTAATGCTATCCGTGACGTCCGTGATCGGGAGTGCGCTGCCAAAGTCACCCCACACAAGCGAATAGTCGATTGTGGACATCATCGTGCCGGGAACATCCGCTGTGTTGATAATGGCTGACTCACTATTTGGATTGAGTCCCCAATAGACGAACTCCAAGCCCCATTTGCCGCAACAAAACGTGCGACCAACACGGGCCTCAATGCCGCCGATATAATCTGTCTCGAAGTCGCTGCTGGGACAGTACAAGCTCGACGGATCCACGTCGCTGGTGAACAGATAGAAGTTCTCTTCGTCTTCGCGCGTCATAACGAGTCCATAAACTCCACCAAACCAGGTTGGGCAACTCTTCGCCACGGGTGGTGGGCAACACCACGACGACGACGAAAGGGCCTGTTGGTAAGGATTCCCCGGGCCGCCAAGAATCGGAGCGGGGCTAGAAACAGCCGCGTTTACAGGCGCGCGATTGTTCGGACCCGAATTCAAAACGGGACGATTCACCACGCCTGAGCCGATCGCATGTGAGCCCGGTGCTGATGCCATCAAAGCGTTTTGAGGCAGTCTGTTTGTTTGCCAGACCGGCGCCGTGTTCGGCACGACCGACTGATAGCGCTGTGTCCCTTGGCCGGTTTGCCCATAAGCGGGTACCGCTTGGCGATGAGATTGAGGGAAATTTGCCTGCGGCACTGCGTGAGGTCGCGCGCCGTAAGTCGGAACTCGGGGACGCCAATTCTGCGCCTGCAGTCCCACGTTTGCATTGGGCACCGCGTAAGATTGTGTGCCGTAAGTCGGAACTTGGGGATGCCAGTTCTGCCCCTGCGGTCCCGCCAGTCTCTGAGGAAAATCAGCCTCCGCGCGGGCACATAGACTCAGTGCCAATATCGCGCCAGCCGCTAAAAAGGACTTCATGAGACACTCCTTGTTGTCTGTATTATTAAGGTTCGCGCGATCTCAAGCACGTCAACTTGGTGCCAAGAAACGATCAAGGATCGCTTGGCTTACGATTTCCGCGTTTGCGCCACAACCACTTTTCATGGCAAAAGCGTGCCCGATGACGCAACGCCGCTGCGTGGCGTCATACGCTTCGTAACAGTGAAATCGACTCGCCGAGTGATTTGGCTTGGTCCAATGACAACAAGAACTCGTAGGATTCTTGCCGTAACCACAGATCAAGCCGAACGATCGGTATAGTTTGAAGTCGGCGGCACCGGAATTTCTTACTCAATCCGCGAACTTTGACTCACAGGCCAAGCGACCGGTTGTCGTGGATTTGGATCGCTACCGCGAAAAACGACCACACTCGCCATTGGCGGTTTGGGTGTGTCCAATGCTTGCGCGTTTTGAAGTCGTGCTGATGTCCCGGTCTTTCCGCGGGGAATCACTAGGTTCCCGCGAATGTCTGCGCGGCGGCTGGCACGTGCAAGGGGAGCCCCATAACTTCACGGGCTAACATCTTGTAGTCCTTGGCTCCGTGAGACTGGGGAGCATATTCAAAGATGGACTGACCAAAACTTGGCGCCTCGGCCAAGCGAATATTACGGCGAATCGCCGTTTGAAACGTCTGCGCGTTGGACCAGGGGCACGCCGGATCCTGGATTTGACGAAAGAATGTGTCCACGTCGCTTTTCACTTCCGAAGCAAGGCGCGTGCCCGACTCATACATACAGTACATGATGCCGGTGAGGCGCAGTTGCGAGTTGAGACGACGCGAGACAACGTCGATCGTTCCGAGTAACTTGCTTAGTCCGTGCAGGGCAAGAAAGTGAGGCTGCAGCGGCAAGAAAACTTCATTCACAGCGACCAGCGCGTTCAGTGTCAATACGCCCAACGACGGCGGGCAATCGATGAGCAGGAAATCAAAGTCAAGATCGACGGACTGTAATTTGTCGCGCAGCACCAATTCGCGGCCGACTTCGCCAGCCAATTCGACTTCGGTCGCCGCCAGATCGATGTGCGAAGGAATCACGCTCAAACGAGGACGCACTTCACAGAGGGAATCCGCTAAATTGGCTTGCCCCATCATGACTTCATAAATAGACGGTGTCCCGCTGGTCGGAGCGACTCCCAAGTGCAAAGTCGCGTGGGCTTGTGAATCCAAATCGAGCAAACAGACACGTCGGCCCATCTCGGCCAAAGCCGCGCTCAGATTCACAGCCGTCGTTGTCTTGCCAACGCCGCCTTTTTGATTGATGATCGCAATCGATCGCATGGGGACTCCCGTTCCCGCTCGCGGCGCATGGAACTCATCGGTGCCCACGTCGAGGGAATTTTTCTATACAGCGGATACGGATCACGGCGCCGGATTATAGGTCACGGTTCGGATTATATTCTAGGCGTATATTCCGATCCGCATGCCACAATCAGGTACTATGGACTCGCAATCGCTGTTTATGGACTAGCATTCCCCGAGCGACCCCACTAAATTCGCAGGTTCTGTCCGCGCCGGCATCTGATGTCTGATTCGCGTGATAGCGTGAGCCGCTAACAATAATCCTTTTCCAGTGACGATATCTCCATGCGACGGATTGGCAATCTCGATACCGAACAACACGCCGATCGTTTTGCGAATTACCTGACAGTACAGGGGATCGAGTCACAGGTAGAAGAATACGATGGTGAGTGGTCGATTTGGATCAAAGATGAAGACCAACTCAACGATTCACGGGCTGAACTGGCGAACTTTCGGGAAAATAGCGACGATCCTCGCTATGTCACGGCAGCGATTGAGGCCCAAAAAGTTCGCCAGCAAGAGCAGACGCGACGTGAACAGACCGCCCGCAAGCAGCCAGAAGCTGCGCGTCCGCAGCGCCCGGCCGACGTCGAGCGAGTCGTCGTCACC
>CBDUAB010000053.1:0-9414 GCA_965365045.1 uncultured Planctomycetales bacterium | reverse complement strand
TTATCAGTGCCAAAATACGTGGAATGCATGAACGTCGTTGAACGTTTCCATGCCGGCACATCGGGATCCTCACTCCGCGTTATCGTGGATTGTCCGCTCAGCATTACAGGCCAGACGTGAGATGAAAGATTCTGTCAAATGCCGGTTGAGTCTAATGGTACGGTTATGCCGTTTGCGCGTGAAATTCCTTTCGTAGCAGTAGTAACTTAAATGAGGCCATGAGAAGTGTTAAGACTCGGATAATTGGTTGTGACCTGTTCGCATCGCACTCCGATTATCCAATTGAACGAATATTAGAGTCGCGCGTGTCAGGCCTAGGTTTCGCGATGTACAGACGGTGAGTATTGTTCCCATTATGGCGAACTCATACACCTCACACGAATGCAATGACACGATTCAATTTGTGGGGAATGGGTGAAATGGCTTGGAAAACTTGGAGATCAATAATCAAGGTGGTGGCAGTTTTGGCACTTGTCATGCCTAATGCAGCTCAGGGCCAAAACGCCGCTAGCACTTGGGGACGTTTCGATTACGCCCTCGCCGATGATGAGCAGACAGTCGCCCTTTCGCAGGTGGTTGATGAGGCTGTCAGACAGGTGAACGCCGTCGAAGCCATCAGTAACGGCGTTGAACAGACGCTTAGAGAGTACGAAGAGGCCATCAAGCGACTCGATGAGCGCATCGCAGAGGCTGACCAATCGGAAAAAATCTCTGACATCGAATCCGACCTTTCTAACCTATCCGACGCGTTCGACGAGTTCAGCGGCGACAAGTCGATTGTGCATTCCGGTGGCAGTAAATCGACGATGAAGATCACTGGGCGTGTTCACATTGACTACTGGGGATTTCCCGAGAACGATGCAGCCATCGACACGCTGGAAGGCGGTCCAGCGGGGCCGCAGTCTCGCCTTGGATTTCGACGCATGCGGTTTGGGGTCGCCGGAGACCTGACGACCAACATGCTTTACAAGATCGAAATGGAGTTTGCCGGCGGGGTTAACTCCCAGTTCCGTGACGCATATTTGGGTTGGAAGGAACTACCTTTCTTGCAAACCGTTCTCATCGGTAACCAAAAGCGACCATACGGTTTGGATCACTTAAACAGTAGTCGTTACAACGTCTTCATAGAGCGACCATTCGTTATCGAGGCATTCAACCAAGACGCTCGGCGTCTGGGCATCCAATCGTACGGCGTGTCGGAAAACGAGCGCTGGAATTGGCGCTATGGAGTTTTCAACCAGCGATTGATTCAAGGCGATGGAAACTACGTCAATGACAACCTACAGCTCGAGTTTGCTAGTCGATTAGCAAATACAATCTGGTACGACGAGGTGTCGGGCGGCCGTGGTTACGCGCATTGGGGTATCTCCCATTCCTATGCCAGCCCGGATGGCAATACTCCAGTTGGCACTGTTGGTACCGGCCCGGATCCGAACACAGCTCGTTTTCGAACTCGTCCCGAGGCACGCTCGTTCAGGCGTTGGTTGAACACGGGACGCATTGCGGGAACAGACGATTACCACCTTTTAGGTCTCGAAGGTGTCATGATCCTCGGCCCACTGCAGCTCGTCGGTGAGTACCAAAATATCTGGCTCAATCGCGATGCTGGTGCAGGCCCCGATCTGGATCTCTGGGGTGCTTACTTTCAAGCAGCCTATTTCATTACCGGCGAGCACATGCCCTGGAGCCGATCTTCGGGAACGTTGGCTCGCCCCAAGCCGTTTGAAGACTTCTTCTTAGTAAAAAAGAGGAAAAACTCACGCAAATCTGAGATGGAGAATGATTCATGTATCGCATATCGTTGTGGCTGTTGTGTTGCCTCCCACTTGTGTTGATGCCTTCACCGGCAGACGCCATACACGGGGGCAAGAAATGTCGTGTAACGTGCCCGCGCTGCCAAACTTGCTGCCAGCTAAACGTCGAAGAAGTCAAAGAATCGAAGCACTGCTGGAAGGTTGAATGTGAGGAAATCTGCGTGCCGCGAATTGTCTTTCCTTGGCAAAATCTTCATCGCGGTTGCTGCCGGACGGGGAGTTGCGCTGGGGCGAGTGGTTGCACTGGCCAGTGTTGCGGCCGCGGTTGCTGCGGTAGTGCCGGTGGGAAATGCTGTAAGACGGCGCATAATGGTGCACGCGTGAAAACTGTTCGCAAACTCAAGAAACATAGCTACGAATGCCCGGCTTGCGAATACGAGTGGACACCCAAGAAGGTTTGCCGTCGCGGCTGTTATGGCAACTGCAGTTGCTCATCAGCCGCACTCGGTACGGACTACGATGAGCACGGAGAGCTCGAGGAGGCGCCAGCCGAACCACAACCGTCGGTCCCAAAACCCGGCGAGCCTTTGGATACGGAGCCGCGGACACCTGTCTCGCGAGAAATCAGAGAATTCCAACCACCGGAACGACGTGTCGAAGTACAAAAGTCTGTCGATTCGTTCGATTGCCCAAATAGCTTTAATGGCTTTGGCAAACGAAGTGTCCGATTCGCGCCAGAATCTGCTGGTCGAGAACTCGCCAGCAGGTATTGAGAGAGCGGTGGATGGAATCGCAAGTGACGTCAACACGCTACCAGGTGGTGAATCACTAAGAGTTTCCAAATACCTCCCGTGGGTATATGTGTCCACCACTCCCGCGTAAACCGAAATTCGGACACGCATCGCAAACGGCCGAGCACAGTGCTCGGCCGTTTGATTTTTGCGCGATGTCCGAATCTGCAGCGATTTGGTGGCGAACGGGGGCAGTGAGGCCGGCGGTGGAACTGCGAATGAGCTGAAATCGACTGATGGCCCAGAACTGGCCCAACAATTGCGGGCGTTTTTCGCGACTCCACCGCGGGCCTAACGGTCCCCGTTCGCCACCTTGATTTTGGGGAGATTAAATCAGCAGCGCTGGACACATGGGTTCGTCGAACGGTGCCAGCTCGTTAGAATACTATAGGCTTAGCAGTAATATGAGGTACAGGCATGGCCAAAGTATTGGTCGTTGATGATTCACCGGTCGACCTTCGGTTGGCAAGTGGCTTGCTGCGCAATCTACCGGACATCGACGTAGAGTCCGTCGCCAGCGGTCGTGAAGCTCTCGAATCCATGCAGCGCGACATGCCAGATCTCGCGCTGATCGATATTCTCATGCCAGGCATGAGCGGCGTGGAACTTGTCGAAGAGATTCGCGGGCAGTTCCCTCAAGTTGCCACCGTACTGATGACTTCACGCGGAAACGAAGACGCGGCGATCCAAGCGTTGCTCAAGGGAGCAACGAGCTATGTACCGAAACGCGAAATGGCCGACGAGCTTGCCCCGACAATCCACAGTGTCCTCCAGTCGACAAAACGCGTACGCTGCCAGCAACGATTGATGTCCTGCCTAACTGAAACGTCGTCCAAATTCCTCCTTGAAAACGACTGCCAGCTCATCGCTCCACTTGTTGGACATATCCAAGAGTTGTTAACTCACGTTTGTTTCGGCGACGAGACCGATCGCATGCAGGTGGGTGTCGCCTTGGACGAAGCGCTCGCGAATGCCGTCTATCATGGCAATCTGGAAATCAATTCGGATCTTCGTGAGAAATCCGGCAAGGAATTTCACACGGTCGTCGAGCAACGTCGCGTGGAACATCCCTATTGCAGTCGACGCGTGGTTGTTGAAGCTGCGATCTCAGCACGCAGGGCGTACTTTAACATTTCCGACGAAGGAAAGGGATTCGATCCCAGCGCGCTGCCAGACCCCACGGATGCCGCGAATTTGGAGAACATTACCGGCCGTGGCATCCTGTTGATGAGGACGTTCATGGATTCGGTCAAATTCAGCTCCACGGGCAAATCCGTCACCATGATCAAACAAAAGTGACGAGTAGGATTCGTTCCGAAGATTCATCATTTCTTTGACATTCCGCCGGTGCTCTTCATAAAATCAAGATGCCCACCGAAATTAGGGCTAAAGAGGCTAGGGCCGCGCCCATTTTGGCGCACTGCCCAATTCACTTCACTACGTCCACGGAACAGAAGTCATGAAGCGTTCGTCGCGCGCTCAGCGCAGGCTCAATCTGCGCAAATCCCGCCAAATCGAAGCACTTGAGCCTCGCCACCTATTAACCAACGTTGGGGGCGTCATTACAGCGGACACTGTGTGGTCGCGAGATGCGTCCCCTTACGAAGTGACATCCGACGTCACGGTACTCGAAAGTGCCACGCTCGAAATCGAATCGGGCGTGACTGTACAATTCAACGAAAATACCGGTCTCACAGTCAACGGTCGCCTCGTGGCGGAAGGGAACGCCTTTGATCGCATCACTTTTGACCGCGCGGCAGGCGCCAACGATTGGAACGGCATCGCGCTGGTCGACACACTGGCCGACAGCCGCATTACGTTTGTCGACATGCTCTACGGCGATGATCAAGGTGAAGCAATCAACGTAAATCACTCGCGTCTGCTGTTAGACAACGTTGTCTGGGAAGGCACTACCGGGACAATTCTGGAGCTGGAACATCCGTCGGTGATCGTGCGCAATTCGCATTTCCCAGTTTCCAATGGTGGTGAAATCATCCACGGCGAGTACATCGAGAACGACGAATACCTGATCATCGAAAACAACGTTTTTGACAACAGCGACAACGGTGGTGACGTGATTGACATTCTCGGCGCGGATCGTCCCGGTCCCGTCATGCAGATTCTTAATAACGTCTTCATGGGCGGTGGTGACGATGGACTGGATCTAGACGGCACCGACGCGCACGTGGAAGGCAATTTGTTCATGAACTTCCACAGGAACACGGGGCGCGACACAACCTCCAACGCGATTGCCACCGGCCTGCCACAAACGGGTGAAGACAATCGCACGCAGGTCACGATTGTTCGAAACATTTTCCTCAACAACGACCACGGGATACTGCTCAAGGAGGATGCCTTCGGTATCATCGAAAACAATTTGTTTGTTGGCATGACCTTTGCCGCGATTCAGTTTGGTGAAGTTGACGGTACCGCGGTGGGCGGTCCGGGCATGGGCGCCGCGCTAGATGGGAACATCTTTTGGAACAACGCGGAACTGTTCAAGAATCTTGTCGATACCGACGAGTTCACGACACAACTCAATATCAATCGTTCACTTCTACCCGACGATCCAATTGACTTCGACGGGGTGATGATGAACCCACATGAGCTGGGCGTGGGGAACATCGACTCCGATCCACTGTTTGTTGACGCAGCTAACGGAGATTTTCACCTACAGGCTGGTTCACCGGCCAGCGGAGTCGGCCCAGATGGTTTGGACATGGGTGCCTATGTGCCAGCCGGCCCTACTGTGAATGAAGTCACCAGTTCGGGCGAAGGGAATGCCGTGTTCCAAGTCGGTGGCCCGGGAATCACGCACTATCGCTTTCGGCTTAACGATGGTCCTCACAGTGCCTTTACGCCGGTTACCGAACACATCAACCTCACGGACTTGCCAAGCGATACATACCGGCTCGAAGTCTTGGCAATGAACGATGCAGGCGAGTGGTACGCCGGTCAAACGCCGGCATTTCAAGAAAACGCTGCGCAGATAATCTCACCCACGCGAGCACGCAGCGGCGAAACGTTGCCGATGGTCTTGCGTGTGCTTGACTGGCAAGGTGAGACCAACACTCTGTACACCAATCCGCTGACGCTGAACAACGCTGACGATGTTGACAACGTGGATATTCGTGTCAAGAAAGGCGTGGGCTCGCTCAGTCCAGTGGTCAGTGCCAGTGGCGATTTTATTTTGACGCTCGACGGGGCGCTGGCGGATTCACCCGCTCATGAAGTTCAACTGCTGGACGACGGTTTTCCAGTACAGACGTACGCCGGCACGCTCAATGGCGACACCGTGTGGGACGCCACGGCGGATCGCCACATAACGGCAGACCTGTTAATTCCCGCCGGAAGTACGCTGACAATCGAATCCGGCACGCGCGTCCTGCTCGATGACAAAGTAAACGTGGTTGCCGAGGGAGACATTGTAACCAACGGAACTGCTCGCGATCCCGTGGTCTTTAACGCGTTTGATCGCTCGCTGCCGTGGGGTGGTCTAGAACTCGACGACACAACAGGGACACTGCGGTATACGTTCTTTACCAACGGCGGCGCCGATGACACCCGAGCGTTTGGCCATTCCGATAGTCAACCCCTGATTTTCGTCCTTAATTCCACGCTTAACTGCAACAACTGTTATGTCATTAACAACGTAGGCAAGGCGTTTGGCTCTCGCGTTGGGATTGTCAACATCGAGGCGTCGGTCATTTCCGACGTCGACACCGGTGCTCAGTTCAATGGCAGCATCGTTACGGTGACTGACACGTGGCTCAAGGATATTCCGAACGACGATGGGATCTTTGACGACGATGACAACGACGGATTCTACCTCTCAGGCACCCACAGCAGCGGACAGCCGTCGCGATTTCAGGATAGCTTTATCTTGACGACCAAAGACGACGGGCTGGACCACAACGGTGCCCGACTCGAAGTTGTGCGGGCGTGGATCGAGGGCGTCGCGCATGAAGGTGTTGCCGGCAGTAACGGCGGCTGGGTCACAATCGACGATTCGGTCTTCATCGGCAATAACCAAGGTGTCGAAGCCGGCTACGGAAGCCCCGATGTTATTGTCACCAATAGTGTTTTGCTCGGCAACGACAACGCTCTTGATCCAGACGCACCAATCACGGCCGGCCTCCGTTTCGGCGACGGTTACGACGGCAGCAACGGAGATTACGAGGGCCACATCAGCGCGTCGAATCTGGCAATTCACGACAACGGGGACAACGTACGCAACTACGACGGTACGATTCCTGGGCCACAAGCCGGCGCCATCGACATCTCGTTTTCGCTTACGAATGACGTGGACTTTGACGAGGATTTCGCGAACTCGCAGGGTGTTCCTGTCTTTGGACCGTTTATGCACCTATTGCGAAGTTCCGCCGGTCTATCGGCAGGCAGCGACGGCCTTGACGTAGGGCGCCGCCTGCCACCCACAACGTACGAATTCACCGTCACGCGTACGCAACCGTTGCTGCGAATTAGCGAAGTCCTCGCGCGGAACGCTTCGTCAACCGGAGGCGGAGACGCGTTTCCCGATCTCATCGAGCTGCACAATGGCGGCGGGACGCAGATCGATCTGGTGGGTTACACGCTGAGTAACGACGCCGCTAATCCAGACATGTTTGTCTTTGGCGGGGACACGACGCTCGCACCGGGTGAATACTTGACCCTCGTGGCTGATACGACGGCGGACGCGGGTAGTATCGCGCTAGGATTCTCGCTCGGTGATCTCGGAGACCAGGTCCTGCTATCCGCACCGGCCGCCAACGGCGGCGATCTGATCGATAGCGTAACATTTGGCCAGCAGTTGCCCGACCGATCACTGATTCGGCTGGCCGAGGGCCAGTGGCACTTGGGCACCCCCACATTCGGCCTCTCGAACTCGGCTTTGGCAATAGCCGATCCGACGTCAGCCAAGATCAACGAGTGGCTGGCCGCCGAGGACGCCGCGTTCCCTAAGGATTTTATCGAACTCTACAACATCAGCGGCCTTCCGGTTGATATCGGAGGCGTGACGCTGACAAACGACATCAACCAGCCGTTATCGCCGCTTCCGCCGCTGAGTTTTGTCGAACCGCACGGTCTTGCCGTCTTTCTCACTGACGGCGATTCGGCCGCCGGGCCGGACCATCTCGGCTTTACGCTCGACGCTGCCGGCGGCTCGATTACTCTGTTGGCAGCCGACGGTGCGACCATCGATAGCGTCACTTATGCGCAACAAACACCCGGCGTTTCGCAAGGACGTCGGCCGAACGGCGGCACCTTTATCGATTTCTTCGACACTCCCAATCCGGGCGCGGATAACCCGGGCGATCCAGGTGGTCCGATCACGCAAACGCTGATCGAAGTCGATGCCATGTGGTCTTACGATCAATCGGGAAGCGACTTGGGTACCGCTTGGCGTGAACCGGCGTTCGACGATGACGCTTGGCCAAGTGGTGCTGGCCTATTGTACGTCGAAGACAGTGACTTGCCCGGTCCAAAGAACACGGAACTTGTTCTCAATGCCGATGGCATCGGTGACAACACAACGACGTTTTACTTCCGGCACCACTTTGATTTTTCCAATGTGTCCGAGACTGTGTTGGAACTGACACCGTTGATCGATGACGGAGCGGTGTTTTATCTGAATGGTGTCGAAGTGTATCGCTTCAACATCGATCCGGGGCCGGTTGCCTACGACACCTTTGCAACATCGTCGAACGAAGCGGACGCTTTCGAGGCGACAATGATCATTCCCGCGGCGGCCCTTGTCGAAGGCGATAATGTCTTTGCCGTCGAAGTGCACCAAAACGATAACGACAGCAGCGATGTTGTCTTCGGTATGACGCTGGATGCGGTGACTCTCACGGACACAACACCACCGGCGGCTCCGGCCAATCTAACGGCTGTGCCTATTAGTGGTTCGCAGCTTGATTTGGTTTGGGATGCAGCCGTGGATCTCGAAAGCGGCGTCGCGTTCTATCGTGTCTTTCGAGACGATCTTGAAATCGGAACCACGACAGCTACGACGATTACGGACACTTCCGTGGTCATCGGCGAAACATACGTCTATGAAGTCACGGCGATCAACAATGTTGACTTGGAAAGTCTTCGCAGCTTGCCGACCACAACGACCATTCCTAACATCGTTGCATTTCAAAACGGCGTTTTTCCGTCGTCGGCGTACTCCGGCATGGAAGACACGTGGCTGCGTGGCAGCAACTCGAACACCAACTACGGTGGCGACGATCGCATGGACGCCGATGGCGAATCCGGAAACTCAGCGGAATGGACGCTCCTTCGCTGGGACTTATCCGAGATTGCACCGAGCAGCCAGATTTCGAGCGCTGTCATCACGCTGACAATAGACAATGCGAGTGACGACGATTACGGATTGTACGCATTGTTGGCCGATTGGGTGGAAGACGAAGCAACTTGGAATCAAGCGGCCGCAGGACAAGCATGGGACACGCCCGGGACTGGTGCCAGCGATCGCGGTGTTTTGGTTGGTTTGATGTCAACGGACGATCAAACCGGCACGCATGAGGTCGTCCTCAACACTGCCGGCATTGACTTAATTCAAACGTGGATCGACTCGCCAGCGACGAATTTGGGAATCATCATCTACAACGATACGGCCACCGACGGAATGGAGATTCGCACGAGCGAATATGGAACGATCGACGAGCGACCGAAACTGTCGATTGGCTTGGCAAACGAGGACATTACACCTCCCGAAGTCGTTTCGGCAAACGCTGTTCTGGGTGAAATACCACAATCGTTTAGTTTTACGTTCGATGACGTCATGAACATTGATGCGGTGGATGTCGTGCTGGTGAATGAAACGACAAGCGACACGATTGACGCTGCTAACCTCGGTTTTG
>CBDUAB010000052.1:0-9450 GCA_965365045.1 uncultured Planctomycetales bacterium | reverse complement strand
TGAGAAATGCGGGCTAGCGATGCGCCTAGTGATTTTTCGGCGAACCAAGAGAATTCGGTTGGCAAGGTTGTTCACACTGAACTGGCGCCTTGCAGGCCGAGTTTTTCGGGATATCGAATGGAACCATTGGCGTTTTGCCCGTTTTCCAATAACGCGATGATTGCTCGACTAACGGCCACTGCCGTTCCATTCAGTGTATGGACAAAATGAGTTCCTTTTTCGCCTTTTTTCTTATATCGAATATTAAGACGTCTCGCCTGGTAGTCGGTGCAGTTCGACGTGCTGGTGACCTCGCCCCATTCGCCATTTTCGCCGCGACCAGGAATCCAAGCTTCTAGGTCGTATTTACGATACGCCGGTCCGCCCAGATCACCCGTCGCCGTATCGACGACGCGGAAGGGAATCTCGAGGCCATCAAAAATCTCGCACTCGAGCTCCAGCAACTCTTGATGCATGGCTTCGCTCTGGTCCGGCGTCGTAAACGCGAACATCTCGACCTTGGTGAATTGATGCACCCGAAAGATGCCACGGGTGGCACGCCCATGTGCACCGGCCTCGGTGCGAAAGCAATGACTGATACCGCAGATCCGAATCGGAAGCTGTTGCTCGTCGAGAATCTGACCTGCGTAAAGGGCGCCAAGTGTGATCTCGGCAGTGGCAACAAGGCTGAGATCCGTATTCTCAATACTGTAAATCTGAGTTTCTGGTCCGCGCGGATTGAATCCGATTCCCTCCAATATCTCGTTCTTGGCCAGATCGGGTGTGATTACCGGCGTGAAGCCTCGCTTGACCAGATGTTGTACCGCGTACTGTTGCAGGGCCAATTCCAACAGTACGGCGTCATTCTTGAGGTAATAAAAGCCGTGTCCCGCGGTCCGCGCGCCGGCTTCGAAATCAAACAAATCCAGCTTTTCGCCCAAATCAACGTGGTCGAGCGGCTCGAAATCGAACGAACGAGGTTGGTGTTTGCCGCGGCGGATTTCCAGGTTGGCCTTGTCATCGACACCGATTGGCGCCTGCGGATGTGTCATGTTGGGAATCAGCAGCTCGATCTCGCGGATATTCCTGTCGAGATTATCGTGTTCTGCCTGCACCGCGTCCTTTTGTTCGCGAAGGCAACGGCCTTCTTCTTTGCGCTCTTCACGCTGTTCGGGGCTGCTGGCTTTGCCGATCGTTTTTGACACCTCGTTTGCTTGGCGATTAAGTTCTTGAACTTGCTGCGACAGATCACGTCGTTTCTGTTCAAACTCGATGAGACGATCGATGTCCGCTTCGATGCCGCGATTGCGGCAGTTTTCTTGGACAGCGGCTGCATTTTCGACGACGAATTTACGATCAAGCATGGTGGATTGATTCCCTACTTTCGATTTTGGCAAGATCGGCCGTCGCCGGCGGGTTTCCCGCTTCGGTAGATGGCGAACACTAGTCAAGCCTGTCCGCCGACGTTCCGGCCTTCCCGACAGACAGTTCCCAAATATAATAATGAGCATGCGTTCAGACTACTCCAACGGAGGATTGTCACGTTATTCCTTAGCTGAAGCGGTTAAACAAGATGTCTGATACGATCGTCATGCAGGCTGAACAACAGCGAGAAAAACGCAAATCGCGTCCTAAACGTCAGCCGCGTTATTCGGTGATTCTGTGGGACGACGACCACCACACGTACGATTATGTGATTCGGATGATGCAAGAACTCTTCGGTTACGACGAAACCGGTGCTTTCGGCGTTGCATCATGCGTTGACCGACGTGGTCGCGCAGTGTGTTTGACAACGACTATGGAACATGCCGAACTCAAACGCGATCAAATACATGCCTATGGTGCTGACGCGCACATCTCTCGCTGTCAAGGTGCCATGTCCGCATCGATTGAACCGAATGAGTAAACTCAGCACTTAGATGACCGCACGTCTCAAGACCTACACGCTTGGCTGTAAAGTCAACCAATACGAAACGGAGTTTGTTCGTGAGGGTCTGTTGCGGGCGGGCTACACGGATGCGGAGCCAGATGAAGCCGCCGATCTGTGCGTCGTGAACACCTGCACGGTTACTGCCGAAGGTGACTCCAAGAGTCGCCAAGTCATCCGTCGTATGGCGCGGCAGAATCCGCAGGCGCGCATTGTTGTCATGGGATGCTACGCAACCCGCGAGCCGCAGCGGCTGGCCGAACTGCCGGGGGTTGCCGAGGTCGTCACGGACAAGCGTGAATTGCCGGACCTCTTGGGGCGCTTTGGCGTCGTCGACATTCCAACCGGCATTTCTGGATTTGGCAACCGGCATCGGGCTTACGTCAAAGTCCAGGATGGCTGCTTGTTGCGGTGCAGCTATTGCATCATTCCCATGGTTCGACCGGACATGTATAGCCGGCCGCTCAATGACATTGTCGCCGAAGTCGATCGTCTCGCTGACAACGGATACCGCGAGATCGTCTTGACGGGAATTCATCTGGGCCACTACGGCGTCGACTGGAACGCTCATAAACCCAAATCGGAATGGACTCGTCTGACGGACCTCGTGCGACAACTCGTTAAGCTTCGCGGCGATTTCCGCATTCGGCTTTCGAGTATCGAAGCGACCGAAGTCACTCGCGAGTTGATCGCGGTCATGGCGGAGCACCCTGACCGTGTCTGTCCCCATTTACATATTTGTTTACAAAGCGGTTCGGACCGCATTCTGCGGCGGATGAATCGGCGATGGGGAGTCAAACGTTTTGTGGATCGTTGCCACATGGTGCGCGAGGCGCTCGACAATCCTGGTCTCACGACCGATGTCATCGTGGGCTTTCCTGGCGAAGAAGAAGACGACTTTGCGGCAACCTGCCGGACGGTGCGTGATTGTGGCTTTTCCAAGATCCACATCTTTCCTTTCAGTGCACGCCGCGGGACGCCGGCCGCCGACATGGCGGACCAATTGCCAAAGGCCGTAAAATCGCAGCGCGTGCATCGATTGGCGGAAGTCGAAGCCGAGCTGCGGCAAGCATATTTTCGATCGCTCCTCGGCCGCCAGTTGCAGGTATTGGTCGAGTCTTCTTGCCCACGGGAGCCCGACCATTTTGTCGGCACATCCGGCCGCTACGCTCCCGTTCGCATTGGCGGGCATGCCGCATCAGCAGTCGCGCGGCCCGGGGAGCTCGCACTCGTCGTCGCACGCCGCGTTGAGGACGACGCGCTTCACGCTTAAATGTTAAAGACTGAGCGCGACACAGCTAATTCGCAGCTTTCTCATCTGGATCCGCGAACGTACAAAAAGCGAAGTCTGACTCGTACGGCCTCGACGGCAACGTTGCTGACCACGGAATGCGGACGAAAGTGAACGACGGGGAATAAACAAAATCCAAATCCGATATTCCCGTGTTATCGCGAAAAGCGAGTTTGATTCTCTTATCTTAATCCCGTCGAAATAGGCGGGCAATCTGAGACTCAAGCGACTTTGCCCACCAGGATTGCGTCGGAATTCGATATGGGCAGACCGAAGCTGACGCCGATCTGACGCGCCATGGTATCGCTCGCTACGATTACGCAAATCCGATGATCACCTTACCGTCCCAAGTCGAGGTGCTCAAACGGACTTTTCGCTTTCGTCGCTGAACGCCATGCCAATTCAGCACGACAGGCGCATTGCCCGATATGAACCGAGCTTCAGGTGCGTCGTCATGGCGAAAAAGCCACAAAAAATAGGTTGCGTGCTGAGGCCAGTCACACTAGGATGACGACTATTCTGACGGCCACCTGCGAGCAAGCCACTGCTAAAGCACAATTTGAGACGCCGCTTACTTCTTCTATCAAGAAGGCGTAAGCGGCGTTTTTTTGATGCTGTAAACGGTGAGCGATAGAAGACTTTGAAGGTGGAATCATGAAAACACGTGCTGTTTTTCTCATTGTCGTTGTTATCTCATTGGCCGTTGGCGCGACATCCCACGGAGCCGCTGTCGCTGTAGTCAGCGGCGGGGATACGTACCTGGTCGCGGATAACGGCATCGTGTCCGCCGCCGGGACGGCGGTGACGTCGGACCCTGTTGATACGAATACCGACCATTATTCCGAACCTGGGCAGTTTGGCGGGCAAGATGTTGGCCAGCCGGATTCCTGGAACGGCGATCGGCGCTGGGGGGATGACGGCGATGCGACTTCGGCACTTTATGAGTTCACCGGGTTGACGAACGGTACGTATAACGTCTTCTCCTCTTGGAGAAACGTGCCGCAGGCGAATTTGGGCCTGGCGCATTATTCGGTTTCCGATGGCGGGCCAACCATCGACCTCGATCAAACCGTTGGTGCGGCGGCATTGAGCGCGTTGGTACTCAACGACGGAACGAACGACATTGATTTTGCCCTGCTCGGATCGGTGGCGGTTGCCGATGGTGACTTGACAGTGACCGTGGATGACACCGTGACCGGTGCCGGAGGTGGAAACTTTGTCTTTTCCGATGCCATCGCGATTGGGCTGGTACCGGAGCCTTCCGGATATATTCTCGCCCTCTTCGGGCTGTTGGGTTTTCGATGGCTGAGTAGCCGTCGTCGGTAGCCCCCTCCCATCAAGCGGTCTGTCGATTTAATCGCCTCAGATCAGCGAGGCGAACGGGGGCCGTTAGGCCCGCGGTGGAATCGCGAGTGATGCCGTCAATTTGTTGGGCCGCTCCTGGGGGCATCAATCGTCACCGTGTAATCCCACGTTCGATCGCAGATCAACCGCGGGCCTAACGGCCCCCGTTCGCCACTATATTAACACGCTGCAAGAATCGTGCACCTAGTTGCGTTCCAAGTTAGATCTTGGGACGCTTCTTGCGTTTTACAGTTCGTGTGTGGCCGGAGTCGCAAGAATTCGGGCCGTGTTCGTGTCCGATCGCGCACCGACACGCTTGCATCGCAACCGCCAAACGTGTTGATCTTCGGGTACAATGCAACGCAATGTGTTGAGAAGCCGAAAACGGGGACCGTTGGCTATGCGGCGTTTGCTTGTGATTGTTGTGAGTCTGTTGCTTGTTGCCGCTGGGTGCGAGAAAGCGACGGTGCGGACGCCGGATGGCGAAGATGATGCGACTCGGCCGACAGGCGACGTTGACAACGAACCAGCTCACGCCGTTGGCACGCCTCAGCTAACGACGACTTTGCAAATTGCGGCGGCTCCGAGGGTTTACGATGAAACGAGTGATTCGCCACGCGACGATGGCTGGGACACGGAAGCCTACACACGCATCGCGAATGGACATCTCGAGCAACTTGGGAAACGGCTACGGGATCTTGAAAGCCAGCAACGGGACACAATGCCCGCTTGGTTGCATGGCGATTTTCGCTGTCGCTGGTTGAGGCCGCCGGAAGTCGATCAAGTCTACGACGACGGCAGAATCACGGTTCGCCGCGGAGAACCTGATGCATTGGCGGAAGCGGATGTGCGGGGCGACACAGTCGGCAATACGGCACGCGATAAGACGGATTCCAGTACGTCGACTTCCAACGAACCGTCGCCTGCTGCGGCGCTTGCCGAAGTGGTTCACCAGTGGCAAAGCGACTTTACAAGTGTCGAACGCACGAAGACAAAAACCGTTGGCATCCGCGATCTGGGTAGCGAAGTCACCACGGAAGTCCTATTTCAAGCGTTTGGCCGGCGCCAGTCGCTGCTCGTCCAACAAAACGCACAGTGGATCTGCCGTTGGAACAAAGTCGCCGAGCAGACAAACAACACGACGGCTGACAGCAACAACGTCGCGATTCGCGAACCCGAGGTGGATCTACAGCTGTCGGCGATCACGGTCACCGACTTCGAAGAAGTGATTCACTCGGCTTCATCACCGTTGCTCAGTGACGTGACCGGCACCGTGTTTGCCGATGATCCAAGTTTCTCAGCGCAGCTGTCGCAATGTATCGACCATTGGACGCGGCGGCTGCCATCTGGCTTCGGTATTTCTCCTTGGGGCGATTGTGGGGTTGCGGTTGGCGACGCCAACGGCGACGGGCTTGACGATATCTACCTCTGCCAACCGGGCGGATTGCCGAACTTGCTTTACTTTCAGCGTCCCGATGGAACCGTTGTCCAAGCGACGACCGAATCGGCGGTTAACTGGCTCGACGATTCACGGAGTGCCTTGTTTTTGGATCTGGACAACGACGGCGATCAAGACCTCGCGATCGGGTCGCGCGAGTTTCTACTGCTGATGGAGAACGATGGCTCAGGCCGCTTTCGGCTGCGGGCCGATTTTCGCGAAGGACGTGATGCGTTTTCGATGGCGGCGGCGGACTACAACCAGGACGGCAAACTCGACATTTACGTCTGCCGTTATTACGCGGACGGGCAGACGGTTGCCCGCGACTCGGACACCATTAAAGCAGAACGCGTTGAAACGGGACGCGTTGAAACAGGACGGGCGCGGTTTTCGGCTCCGATCCCGTATCACGATGCAACGAATGGGCCCGCCAACTTGTTGTTGCGAAACCACGGCCAGTGGCAATTCTCGGTCGCCAATAAGGAGACCGGTATTCGCCAAGGGAATCATCGCTGGAGCTACGCTGCGGCTTGGGAAGATTTCGATAATGACGGCGATCAAGACCTGTATGTGGCCAATGACTTTGGTCCGAACAATCTGTACCGCAATGATCGTGGCAAGTTCATCGATGTGGCACGGCGTGCCGGCGCCATGGATGCATCCACTGGCATGTCCGCCGATTGGAGTGACTACGATCGGGATGGGCAGATGGACCTGTATGTGGGCAATATGTTTTCTGCCGCGGGTCGTCGCGTCATGTCGCAGCAGCTGTTCAAGCCGGATGCCGACGCCGAGATGCTCGCGCGGTACGAGCACTTGGCGCGTGGCAACAGTTTGCTGAAAAGCACCGGCGACGGGCGTTTCGAGGATGTCACACTGCAGGCACAAGTCCACATGGGACGATGGGCGTGGAGTTCCAACTTTGTGGACATCAACAATGACGGCTGGCAGGACTTGGCGGTCGCCAACGGATATTACTCGGGCGAGAACCACGACGATTTGTGAAGCTTGTTTTGGCGGCAGGTCGTGTCGCAAGTTCCCACTTCGGCCGGGAAGCTGTCCGCCGAGCACGGTTTTCGTCAAGGTCTCGCCGCGGTCAACGAACTGCAACGTCGCGGGCTCAGTTGGAGCGGATACGAACGCAATTGTTTCTTTCTCAACACAGGCGGTCGGCGGTTTGCGGACATTTCGGCCGTAAGCGGTTTCGATTTTCTGGATGATGCCCGCGCGATTGCTTGTGTGGATTGGGACGCGGATGGGGGACTCGATCTGTGGGTGACCAATCGCACGGGCCCGCGTGTGCGACTGCTGCGTAACAACTTGAACAATGACCATGCTTGGATTGCGGTACGGCTTGAAGGTACGAAATCAAATCGCGACGCGATTGGGGCTCGTCTAGAAGTCCGAGCCGGCGCGACCGAACTATCTGAGTTGGCCAGTTCCCGTATCCGGAGTCGTAAGACTTCGGGCCGCGTCGACGATGGGAGCCCCCAAGGTCTTGCGACTCCGGCCGCGCAGGAAGGACATGCGCCACCGCGCAGGGTCCAAACGCTGCGGGCGGGCAGCGGCTATCTCGGCCAGTCCAGCAAGTGGGTCCACTTTGGGTTGGAGACGATGCAGGCCAACGTCGACGTGGAAGTCCGTTGGCCGGACGGGCAAACGGAACGCTTTCCGGGACTCGCGCCGAATCGCAGGTACCACATCCGGCAAGGAGGCGCCGCCAGTCGTGTGCCCGCGCGAAAATTGGTGGCACTGGCCGCGATCAAGTTGCCCGAACCGAATGCCGATAGCGCATCGCAAACATTTCTGCCGCTTCCGATACCACTTCCCGATCTTCGCTACCAAACGGCTACGGCCGAACAACGGACCGTCGCTCGTCCCGGCCAACTCGTGTTGCTGAATCTTTGGTCGTTGTCATGCCAACCTTGTTTGGCGGAATTGAAAGAGTGGACTGACCACCGCGAGTCATTGTCACAAGCCCGCGTCGACGTCGTAGCGGTCAATGTCGATCAACTCGAAAAGTCGCCGAACTCGGTAGCTATGGCGGATGCGGACAAGTGGCTTGATCAGGTTGCGTTCGCGTTTCGCCGTGGCCACGCGACCGCGGAGTTGATGAAGACAATCGAGCTACTGCAGTTGCACTTGTTCGACAGCCAGCGGCCGCTGCCGGTTCCATGCAGTTTGCTGATGAACGAGCATGGTGCGCTGGTGGCCTGGTACCGTGGGCGAGTCGACACGCAGCGATTGCTCGATGACGTCGCGACACTGTCGCTCGACAAATCCGCACGCGTGACGCAGGCTGTCCCGTTTGCAGGTCGATGGCGAGCCATGCTCGACCGTACTAATGTCGCGGCAGTGGCGCGATTGTTTCGACGGACTGGCAACGCCGCGGACGCCGCGTCGGTGTATTCCTGCGCGCTGCGATGTGATCCGGATGACGTTCAGCTTCACATCGAATACGCGGACCTGTTGGTGGGCCAGAACAACCGCACCAAGGCCGCCCATCATTTGGGACTTGCGACACAGCTTTCGCCGGGCAACGCCAATGCTTGGACGCGGCTGGGGAAATTGATGGTGTCGCAGGACGCCCGTGTGGCGGCCAACCATTTTCGGCGGGCAATCGCCGCGGACGGCAAAAATGCGGAAGCGCATTTTCATTTGGGGCGTCTGCTGTTGTCGCAAGGTGACAGCGAAGAAGCGAAACGCCTGTTGAACGCCGCCGTTAAATTACGGCCGTCGGACGTTCCCGCGCGGATAAACTTGGCGATGGCGCTTGACCAATGCGGCGACTTTGGGGGCGCGGTCCAGCGACTTGAGCAGGCTCTGAAGCTGGACCCGGAAGCCGTTTACGCGCAAAACAATTTGGCTTGGCTCTTGGCAACCTGCCCGGATCCAAAGTTCCGCGACCGAGGACGAGCGTTGCAGCTCGCGCGGGCAACCGCGAAGTCGACCAACTACCAAGACGCGAATGTGTTGGACACGCTCGCAGCGGCGCTAGCCAGCAACGATGAATTTGAGAAGGCGGTCAAAGTAATCCAGCGGTGCCTCGAGCTCGCGCCGAAATCGCAGCATGAGGAGTTCCGGCATCGAATTGACCGTTACCGGGAAGGCAAGCGTGATTGGGAAAGTGAGCAGGGGCCGTCGTAGTGTGGCTTTTTGCCGTCACGGTTCGTAGCGCGCGATGACGCCGGCTAGAGCCACCGCCACAAAAAACCGTAGCCGAATTCGCAAGATTTCGGGGGAGCTTGTAGACTAATTGGACAGCGCCAAATCGTGTGTGGTAACAAGTAACGACAATATCGTGGTAAGTATTCGCCGAGCACGTGACCTTGGAGTGCGGTCGCTTGCTACCGCTTTCATTGTTGTCTTTTGCTTTTGCTAAGAAACCGACCGATTCTGTGCATCGCTGGGAATACAAAGGAGAATCCAAGGAAGTCCAAAGCGGTAGCAAGCGACCGCACTCCAAAGCAT
>CBDUAB010000051.1:0-9474 GCA_965365045.1 uncultured Planctomycetales bacterium | reverse complement strand
TGCGCTTCCAAATCGACAATTGGTTCCTTAATTGATTCATTTAGTCCTTTATTTGAATCATTTGATTCCTATTGAATTGGAACAAGAAATCTGGATTCGGGCCCGGTAGAAATTCCCTTACGTAGCCGCGTTACATCTTGCGCTGCACAGCGCAGGCGCTTCGCAGTGCAATCCGTAAGGCCGATAAGAGTTTTCGCTCTCGAAATCGCATGTTTAGCCGCCGAAGGCGCGCGAATCGCATGGTAAGTCAGTTTCCCGTAAGCGCGGCTACACCTGTTGGGCACCTCGCGATGAATAAAATACCCATCTCGGCATCTAAGACCCCCACGAGCTTGCTTGTGGGTGAATCAGGTTGAACGGCTACACGGACATGCTTTACCACTCGCCGGCCTCTCCGCCGGAGGCGGAGAGGCCGGCGAAGGGGGTGCGTGACGTTGCGTTTATGGTAGCTATCCAACCTAATTCACCCACGGCACGAGGCCGCAGGGGTCTAAGTCAAACGATCGAGTCATGGGTATTTTGATATTTGCGAGTTGCCATGATGATGAGACAGGCCCGTGTTCGGCGGCGCGAACGCAAATGCATTTGTTAAGGGTCTTGCGTACGCCGATTTTTCGTCGGGGCGTACTAACTCGTCTATCGAAGCACGCTTCATGTCCTCGGAGCGAAAATCTGGGCGGCAGTTCTGCCGCGATGGCTCCAACTTACATCGCAATAAACACCAACCGTAAATGATGCAAATTAGAAACGTCTTAAGCGATCCGATTGCTACAGCCACCTTTGCGAAGCTCGTGTTAACTGATGCAACGCAAAATCGGTGTCAGCTCCGGTCGAAAGTATCCCACCTCAACGCCGCGGTCGACTGGCTGAAACTTGCTCACGACAAGGCAAACGGTCGGGGTGTTAGCTATGGATACTCCATCGCGGGTGGATGGAGACCGCCCTATCGAGAGACGACCGGTTACATCGCGGTTACGTTCTTCAACCTAGCGAGATTCCTAGAAGACGAAGCTCTTGCGTATCGGGCCTTCCGAATGTGCGACTGGGAACTGACCGTTCAGAATGAAAACGGATCATTCTCGAATCCCCATTTCGATTCGGAACGAGGGATTGTCTTTGACACAGGCCAAGTGTTGTTTGGCTTGGTCCGCGCCTATGAGGAATCCCAGGACGAGCGTTATTTGGCGGGGGCCGTGAGAGCAGGTCGATGGCTGGTAGACATCGCCGACCGTCAGCGGCGTTGGACGAGATCAACGCACAACGGAATTCCCCATGTGTACAACAGCCGAGTCGCATGGGCCCTGTTACGACTGAATCAGAATCTACCTCGGCCAGAATGGTGCCAGGTAGCACGTGCCAACCTCGATTTTGCCCTGGATAACAAGGTTGGAGGATGGCTTGACCAATGCGCGTTTCAGACCGGCGTGGCACCGTTCACACACACTATCGCGTACGCGGTCCGAGGGCTCTATGAGTCATCGCAGATTCTTGGAGAAGACCAGTACCAAAAGGCTGCCGCGGATGTCGCGGAGTCTTGTATTGCAAAAATGCCCGATTCCGGCGCGATTCCCGGACAGATCGCCACCGACGGGACGACCGTCGACAGCTTCTCGTGTCTGACGGGAAACTGCCAGCTTGCCATCGTTTGGGCCAAACTGCATAAGCTGACCGGTGAAGAACGCTACAAGACAGCCGCTTTAAGAGCGCTGCGTTATGTGATGAGTCGGCAATCCACCGATTCCAGCAATGCGAATATCAATGGTGCCATCAAGGGCTCCTATCCCATTTGGGGGCCTTACTCGCGACTTACCTACCCGAACTGGTCCACGAAGTTCTTTGTGGACGCCATGCTCGAATGCTGGGGGTGGTTGTAGTGGCGAGCGTAGAGATTCTTGGGTGCAAATACAATACGTGGACCAAGAGCGATCTCTTGAGGTCCATTGAGCAGCTCATCGATTCAGGCCGTCGAGACTACGTCTGCACCGTGAACGTCGCCATCCTCATGATGATGAGGCATAGCCGGCGGCTGGCACGTTTTATTTCACGGTCGGGGATGGTAGTAGCGGACGGGCAGCCAGTCATATGGGCTTCGCGGTGGACGCGTGATCCGTTGCCGGAGAGAATCACGGGCGTTGATCTAGTGCCTGATCTCGCGGAAATGGCCGAAAGGCATGGATGGGGCATCTACCTGTTGGGCTCTACATCAGAAGTGGTTACCGGTGTTGCCGACCGGTTAACGTCGAGGTTTCCTAGGTTGGTGATTTCCGGGACGAGCGACGGCTACTTTGACAGCGAGGAGGAAAGGCGAAGAGTTGAAGACGTCCGCAAAAGTGGAGCGAAGCTTTTAGTCGTGGCCATGGGCGTTCCGCGCCAGGAGTATTTTATCGAGGAGAACTGGGCTGAGCTTGGAGTAAACCTAGCGATAGGTGTCGGTGGAAGCTTCGACGTAATCGCCGGTTTGACGAGACGCGCGCCGGTCTGGATGCAAAACTTCGGACTGGAGTGGCTATTTCGCACGATTCAAGAACCGAGACGGCTATTCATGCGTTACCTGACAACGAACTCAGCTTTCATCTATCTGTTTCTAAAAGAGATCGCGATTCGACGCGAGAACTTGGCTGTGCTGCCGCATATGTTTCGCAAACGCTCGACGGGTGCATAGCTGGACAGCGCGACTCTGTGTCATCCTGAGGCTCCTTCAGGATGACAAAAGTGATTTTCAGTTTGATCAGATCACGCGTGTGACAAGGTTACTTCGCGATCCAAAACCAATCTGATTCTTTGTTGCTGTTTCCGTTATTTGTTACCGCAATGAAGTCGCCCGCTTCGCTGTTATTGAGATCGAGTTTGTCTTTATCTCCAAAGGGCACCACGATCACATCCCACGTATTGGCGTAGACACCGACCATTTCGCACGCCGCCTCATGGGTACCTGGTTTGCGCGGGTCGCCTTTGCCGTTCGGACCGCGGCTGATGCTGAGGTACTGCCCGTCAGGCGACCAATCGACGTGATAGATTTTGTTTTTGCTGTCGAGTACCGCGAATCGCCGCTCACCTAAGCGGGGTTCGGCAGAGCTGACATCCAACTCCGCCACGGCGATCGTGTGGTCGTCCTCGCCCCAGGCGATGTGTTGTCCGTCAGGGCTCAAACACGGACGGCAGCCATGCACGCCCAAGTTGATGATCCGTAGACCGTCCGCTTCGATCAACAAACTCGCGTGATCATATCCCATGCCCGCGTGGACGGTGGCGGCGATCCACTTGCCGTTGGCTGAGAAGCACGGATTGTAGAGATGGTGCAGCGCGTCATTGTTGGGATGAGGTCGCTGTTGGCCGGTTGCCACGTCGTAGTAAGTAAGACCTTTAGTGAAAAAGTCGACAATGTTAAACTTCTTGAATTCCTGTGGCAAATACGCGATCGTCGTACTATCCGGGCTCCAACAAGGCTGCCGAGCGTAATCCGCAACTTTCTTGCGATTTGACCCGTCCATATCCATGACCCAGACACTGCGTACCGTTTGACGGCCTGTGCCTGTATCGCTGACGAAGCAAATTTTCTCGCCATCCGGAGATACTTGAGGATACAGCTCGTGTTGATCGGGAGTGTTCGTCAGATTAAACGATCCGGAACCATCGGCGCGCGAGACGTACAGCTCCCAGTTGTCATCGACGTAGGTCTCGTGAACGAGCGCAAAATCCGCGAGCGATCCGCCGTCGTTTGTCGCGACCTTGTCCGCAGCGCCGGACGACGTTGCCGTGCAGAAGCTGACAACAACAACACTGCCAATGATGAGTGCTTTTTGCATAATGCTGATCAGAACTGGTGACCTTCTTGCGGGCCGTCTTTGGTCAAAGTGAGGATTTCTGGACCGTCTTCGGTCATCAAGATCGTGTGCTCGAACTGCGCACTTAGTTTCCCATCCTTTGTGCGGACCGTCCAGCCGTCGCGACGATCGAGCACCGTGTGACGGGTGCCGACGTTGATCATCGGCTCGATGGTGAAGCACATTCCTGGCATGAGTCGGTCAAATTGTGATTGACGATTTGGGTAGTGGGGTATCGAAGGTTCCTGATGAAAGCGACGTCCTATCCCGTGACCGACGTACTCTCGTACCACCGAAAACCTGCGATCGTGCGCTTCGGAGACGATGGCTCTTCCAATATCGGCCACGCGGCTGCCCGCTTTAATGGCTCGAATGCCCCGGAACAAGCAGTCAAACGCGCATTGCGTCAGCGCCCGAGCAGTATCGGAGACTTCACCTACCAGAAACGTTTCCGACTGATCGCCGATCCAGCCGTCAACGATCGTCGTGACATCCACATTGACGATATCGCCTTGTTGGAGCACATAATCTCCAGGGATGCCGTGACAAATGACTTCGTTAATGCTCGTGCAAGTACTCTTAGGAAAGCCCTGGTAGCCAAGGCAGGCTGGTTTGTTTTTGTGCTCAAGGGTGAATTCGTGGATCAGACGGTCGATTTCCCCGGTTGTAATTCCAGGTTGGACAAACGGTCGAATGTAATCCATAAGTCGTGCGTTAAACTGGCTCGCGTCGCGCATCGAGTCGCGCTCTACTTCAACTAAAATGAGATCTCGCTTGTCATGCAGCATGTTTTTGTACTTTTGATCTAATAGTCTGGTGGTCCAATGGTCTCGTGATCTAAGCCTGGAAACGTCTACGCCGGCACGCGCGGAGTTTGCCCTGATCGTTTGGTTTGGAGTGTCTCACGCGCTCGTGCGTCGAGAATAGCGTAGTATTCTTGCTAAAGAAGGTTTTCTGATATTCCGGGTAAACGCTAGATTTTACCCTCGAATGGCTGAAGCCGGAACCGCCAAAGTCAGTATCCGACTTTGCTTGATCTTTGCCACCATATTAGAATCCCCGATCCACGCCGTGCAACCGACCGGCGCTGCGAACCTCCCATTCTGAGTCGTGTCGCAGTTGTGTGTGGATCGCCAAAGCATACGCTAAACCATCGGCCAAGACTGTTGTTATGCCAAAGTACAATCCGAACGAGATCGAACCAAAGTGGCAGAAATACTGGGACGAAAACGGTACTTTCGCCACACCCCGAATTCCGGCGGGCGAAAAACTCTATGTGCTGGACATGTTTCCTTATCCGAGCGGAGACGGACTGCACGTCGGGCATCCTGAGGGTTATACCGCGACGGATATTGTTTGCCGGTTTTCGCGCATGCGCGGCATATCCGTCATGCACCCGATGGGTTTTGACGCGTTCGGGTTGCCCGCGGAGGAACACGCAATCAAAACCGGCACGCACCCGCGCGTCCAGACAGAAGCCAACATCGACAACTTTCGCCGTCAGCTCAAAATGCTGGGCTTTAGCTACGATTGGCAGCGGGAGCTGGCGACTACCGACGTCGAGTATTTTCGCTGGACACAATGGATTTTCTTGCAAATCTACGACACGTGGTTTGACACCGAGCAACAAAAGGGACGTTCGATCGCCGAGCTGCCAATTCCGAAAGACGTCCAGGCGGCCGGGGAAGCCGAAGTTCGTCGTTATCAAGATGACCATCGGCTCGCCTACCAGTCCGATGCGCCGGTGAACTGGTGTCCTGCGCTGGGCACAGTGTTGGCGAACGAAGAAGTCATTGACGGCAAAAGCGAACGCGGCGGACACCCAGTCGAACGGCGGCCATTGCGACAGTGGATGTTGCGGATTACTGCCTACGGCGATCGACTTGAGAACGATCTCGACGGGCTCGACTGGTCCGAAGGCATCAAAGCGCTGCAGCGGAATTGGATCGGGCGTAGTACTGGCGCCGACGTTGATTTCTTTATCGGCTCAGCCGGTAAATTTGAAGAATGGAAAAACGAGCGCGCTCGCGTTGGTCTTCCACGCGCGGCTGACGACAATGTGTTGCGGGTATATACAACGCGACCGGATACGCTTTTTGGCGCAACGTATATGGTCGTTGCACCTGAGCATCCGTTGGTGGACAAGCTGACAAGTTCAGATCAGCAGCAAGCTGTCAATCAGTACCGTGAACAAGCGGCCGCCAAGAGTGATCTGGAGCGAACGGATCTAGCCAAATCCAAGACTGGCGTTTTCAGCGGATCGTACTCAGTCAATCCGGCTAACGGCGAGTCGATTCCAATTTGGATCGCGGACTACGTCCTGATCAGTTACGGCACGGGAGCGATTATGGCCGTGCCGGCGCACGATTCGCGCGACTTTGAGTTTGCCGAGCAATTTGATATCCCGGTTATCGCAGTTGTCGATCCGGGCGACAATTCTGAAGTTGATCGAGATGCTGTCTTGAGCGGGAAGGCATGTGCGACCTTCGACGGCGTGGCGATCAACTCGGGATCTTACGACGGATTGGCCACGTCGGAGTTCAAGCAACGCATAACCGACGATTTGCACGCGGCGGGACTGGGCTGTGCGGCGGTCAACTACAAACTGCGTGATTGGCTTTTTAGTCGGCAGCGGTTCTGGGGGGAGCCGTTTCCGCTAATGCACGAACTGGATGACGACGGCCAACCAACCGGTGTTGTGCGTGCCGTGGACGAAAGCGACTTGCCCGTGGACTTGCCGCATCTTGAAGACTTCAAGCCCCACGGCCGACCGGAACCGCCACTCGATAAGGCCCCCGATGAGTGGCTTTATCCGGTCGTCGACGGAGTGCGTTACAAGAGAGAAACGAACACGATGCCACAGTGGGCTGGGTCGTGTTGGTATTACCTACGGTTTCTCGATCCTACCAACGATCAGGCTTTGATTGACCCAGAAGTTGAAAAAGCGTGGATGCCGGTCGATCTCTACGTTGGTGGCGCCGAGCATGCGGTCCTGCATTTGCTTTACGCGCGGTTTTGGCACAAGGTTCTTTATGATCGGGGTGTTGTCAGTACGCCCGAGCCATTTCACAAACTTGTAAATCAAGGCATGATTCTAGGCGAAGTCGAGATTACCGGCTATCAGGATGCTGACGGCAAATGGGTCAGCGCGGATCAAGCTATCACTAACGAGGCAAAAGAAACCGTTCACAAGGAAACCGGCGCCAATTTGAA
The DNA here is from genome assembly GCA_965365045.1 of uncultured Planctomycetales bacterium. GTDB lineage: Bacteria > Planctomycetota > Planctomycetia > Pirellulales > Pirellulaceae > CBDUAB01. The sequence goes on along the minus strand of CBDUAB010000051.1, from coordinate 2,437 downwards.
TTCGGTCCAATTGGAGACGGCTGACACCGAGAAAGTCGGCGACAAGCGTGTGCTGTCCGCAAACCGAGACATCGTCCTGGACAGTCGCGCCTACAAGATGTCCAAGAGCCGCGGCAACGTGATCAATCCCGATCATGTTGTTGTAGACTACGGCGCGGATTCGCTACGGCTCTATGAAATGTTCATGGGTCCGCTCGAAGCACCCAAGCCGTGGAGTATGGATAGCGTCAACGGCGTATTTTCGTTCTTGAATCGCGCGTGGCGGATGATCGTCGACGAGCGCAGCGAGACTTTACAACTGCACGCGGCCGTGCAGGACGTCGAGCCAACCGACGAGCAAGACCGCGTTTTGCACAAGACGATCAAAGCCGTCACGCGGGACACCGAGACAATGGGTTTTAACACGGCCATATCCCGGATGATGGAATTCGTTAACTTTTATACCAAGCAAACCACGCGCCCACAGTCGGCGATGGAGCAATTCGTGTTGCTGCTCTCGCCGTACGCTCCGCATCTGGCCGAAGAACTTTGGCAGATCTTGGGACATAAAGACACTTTGGCCTACATAGCTTGGCCTGAGTACGACGAAGCGTTGACACAGGATGCAACGATCGAGATTCCGGTACAGATTCGCGGCAAAGTGCGCAGTCGCATCCAAGTACCGGCCGGTATCAGCAAGAGTGATTTGGAACAAGCCGCCAAAGACGACAAAAAGGTAGCCGAATTGCTGGTTGGCAAGGAATTGCTGAAAACGATTGTCGTCCCCGGGCGCCTTGTCAACTTTGTGACCAAGTAGATCTACAACTGGTCCGCAATGATCGCGCCGATATTAAGTGACGTTGTCGCGGCGGGCGAAGGTGCGTTGCCGACGTTGACCACCCTTCCCGTCCGTTGAATCACAAAGTCGTCGACCATCGTGCCGTCTGGAGCTACCGCTTGTGCCCGTACTCCTGCCGGTGCCGTCGTTAAATGCTCGGCACGAATCTCGGGAACCAGCCTCTGTAAAGCTCTCACAAAAGCTCGCTTGCTCAACGAACGCCACATCTCACCCGCTCCGACGCGCCAGTACTTAATTGCTAGCCGCAAAAACCCAGGATAGGTCAGTGATTCGGCCAGGTCGCGGATGTTGACCGTTGTTTTGGTGTATCCTTCACGGGCAAAGGCCAGCACGGCGTTGGGACCGCACTCGACAGAACCGTCGATGCAGCGGGTGAAATGAACGCCCAAGAACGGAAAGCTTGGGTCGGGAACCGGATAGATCAGGTTGCGACATAAATGCCGAGCTTCGTTTGAAAGTACGTAAAACTCGCCGCGAAAAGGGACAATTCGAGCTCTTGGCTCGCAGCCGCTTTGACGAGTCACGCGATCGGAGTGCAGGCCGGCGCAATTCACCAAAGTGTTCGCGATCCATTTTCGTCCATTCGCATGGACCGTTACCGATTCGGCGCTCTGTTCGATGCGGCTTACGCGGCTGTTCGTCGCAATGTGACCGTGTCGCGAGCGAAGGATCTCCGCCAGACGCTGGCAAACCAACCGGTAGTCAATGATTCCTGCGCCGGGCACATGAATCGCTTGAATTCCCATGGCATGCGGTTCGAGTTCGTGCAGACGCGCGGTGTCGATCATCTCGCTCGGGACGCCGTTTTCTTGTCCCCGTTGGTGAATTCGCTCCAGTTGTGGCAACTCAGACGAATCGACAGCGACGATCACTTTCCCACAGATTTCAAACGGGATTTTCTCGCGCTTGCAGAAAGCCTCCATCGCTAGTTTTCCGTCGTGGCAGTTTCTTGCTTTGAGCGAACCAGGTTTGTAGTAAATGCCGGAATGGAGCACGCCTGAGTTGTGACCCGTTTGATGCGTGCCAATGCGGTCTTCCTTTTCCAGTATGACGATACGCCAATCTGGATGGCGCTGGGTGATCTGATAGGCAGTGGCCAAGCCGACGATGCCGGCTCCTACAATGGCGACGTCAAAGTACGTTTGTTCGGTCACACCATATTTCCATTGAAGCGGTTGCGAAGTGCGAATGACGGGCGGCCAATCGCTTACTTTCGCAGCTCGCGCCCTAATTTTTCCTCGACACTTTTGACTTTGGATTCCAGCCGTCCCTGGTAGCCGCGCCGGTAATCGAATTTGGCCGAACAAGTGACACGGTCGCAGTCCATGGACATTACCTTGAAGCACTTCCGTAGGACGTCCAATACATCGTCGATTTCGCCTTCGATGATGGTTCCCATGGCGTGCAAACGATAGTCGAGTCCACTGGCCTCAATGATATCGAGACTGCGGGCCACGTATTGGCTGACGCTTTCGCCTTTGTTTAGGGGCGACATGCTGAATTCTAATAAGACCATTGTTTTTTCCTCGTTTTGAGGGCTAGTGCTTTGTCACGACTAAGAATTAGGGTTGCCTGCATTAGCCGTTTGGGCGATAGCCC
>CBDUAB010000050.1:0-9505 GCA_965365045.1 uncultured Planctomycetales bacterium | reverse complement strand
GCGAGCCAGGCGGCGTTCGGCGTGTAGGCGGGGGCGGCCTGAGCGCGCGAGCGAGAAAAGTTCGTTTCGGCGCGTAGACCCATGCATCGCACGCGCGAAAACGCGCGCTGCTAGCGCCACCCGAAAGGCGCACCGTCGAGTCGTGCCGCCCGAGCGATCTGACTCAAGCCATCCTTCACCGGCAATGGCAAAGCTGACGAGTACCCCGAAACGGTAGACTGGATCGCGTTGGCAATTGGATTTTGGAGGAGCCGATCCACTTTTTCGACCTCGCTAGATGGTACCTCAGCGACGGAGGCGAGCCGGTTTCCGTCTACGGCCGTGCGAATTCGCGACATGCCGACCATCCGGAATTGCGCGACAATTTCTCGGCCGTCGTCAACCACGCAGGCGGGGTGTACGCGGTGATTTCACAGACCCTCGCCGCCTTTGAGCATCACGTGACAGCGAAGATTGCCGGCACCAACGGCACCATTTGGGCGCATTGGAGCGCCGCCGACGCACGTAGCGATCGGCCGACGTTCGCACTGCGCTACGGGCTGGGTGACGACATTCACGAGGTGTTGTTTGATCGGCCAACCGGCGAGTTGTTGGAATTGGCCGATCAAATCGCCATGGTGGCTCGCTGCGTGAAAGAGGACCAACCGCCCATCTGCACCGGCTAAGATGGCCGTTGGTCGACGCTCCTTTGTCTGGCCGCCCAGCGCTCAGTGGAGACCGGCGAGGTCGTCCCGATGAACACATTTGTCGACAGTTGATCCTAAGCCAATATGTTTCTTACGCGATCGTGGGGAACGAAGTTCACAACTAGCGGCTGCGAGAGATTCGCCTGCGACTGTTGCCAGGTGACGAAGTATCCGTCGTGCGAGCGGTGGACATCGACATAACGGCTGCAGCCAGTGCCGTGCGGGCTGATAAACCACGGCAACGTGCGTGAAAGTCGGTTAATCCGTCGCCACTGGCCGTCGACGACGTACGCGACCCCACCGATTTCTTCACGCGAATATCCGCGCGGGCGTGCAACGGTTGCGGCGTGCTGTTCCAGATTCCGCAGCGACTCGCCGCCGTAGTAGAACATCAGGCTAACGTCACGATCGGCGAACGCTCCCATTCGCGGAACGTCGACGATGGACGTGCCACGGGTGATTGCCACATCCCAAGTGAATCCGCGTGGGAAGAAATCGAAGTCGACATCACCAAACTCAGGACTCCTTGGTTTGAAGATCATACTCCCAAAAACCCGCGTCGTTCCAACTGCGCTCAAGGTGAAACCGACACTCCAGTACTTGAGAACTTTGAAAACCGTCTGACTCTTGCTTGACCGCTTCAAAAGAGGACTTGGCGCGTCGGTGGATGCGGAAGATGGTCGTTTCACCGCGAACATCGACCAACCAGTACTCCTCGACACCTGCGTTGAAATAGGCGTCCGGCAACCGCCGGGTATCTTTCGTTTCTGAGCCATCGCTGACGATTTCGACGACTAAGTCCGGTCCCCCCTCCAATTCGACATAACGGCCCGGTTGACCGGAATTTTTCGGAATCAGTCGTACGCGACCGGATGCGATGGACTGGTGCGACACGAAAACGATGTCTGGTTCCGCCGAAAAGTTGCCAGGCACAGACACGATGCGCGTCCGATCCACAAACAAATGGCCGCATCTCTGTTTTTTGAGGCGGCCATAAAGCACGCCATGAATTTCACTTTTGGGCGTGCCGTGCGTAAACAGATCTTCCGGTGACATTTCAACCTCGATACGACCATCAACGTAATCAATCCGCCCCGTTTGCGGAAACCCGTCCGAACAAGTCCAGAGGCGAAAATCCCCCAGGGAGTGAAGACTCAACGGCATTTCAAACGAGTTTTCGAAATTGACAATCGTCGCCATTCGGCGCCCCTCAAAATAAATCGCGCGAGCATTCCGGCCTTTTCATTTGATAAAGACATTATGAATTCTCATCGCACGTGTGACAAGCTAAGCAGTCAAACATATCTTCCGGGGACGCATCCGGAACTACGGTTCGACACTTCGCCCAGCAAGCAACTCGGCAAACACCGTGTCGATCAGTTTGTTGTCGGCTGGTTTCGCCGTACGTGCTACTGCGGTCGTAGTATCTCGGAACCGTCGCTGAAGGCTGCCACGATACCACTTGCCAAGACGTGCGTAATGCCTAATGTGTGTCCGTGTGCTTTCCTTACCTCGATCCGCCCAATTGTCCGCCAAGGCTTGATCACGCGTTGCCGTCTGAACTCGGCGCGCCATGATCGTGTCTACGATGTACGGCCAAGGCCGCCATAACAAATACCGTGAATCGTTGTCTTCCTCTTTTTCTGCGTCGTTTTCGCCTGTCGCTGCTGCCAGTGGGATTCCTTTTGCGTCTGTATCACCGGCGTCTGCATCGTCGGCACTCGGCGCGGCCGCCGGCCCACTTTGGAATCGGTTTTCGAACCAGACATTGAAGTCCGACGCATCGACCAGGCCGTCGCCGGTGAAGTCGCCATCGGACCATGAGCGGCCACAGTCGAAGAACTTGTTGTCATTCCAGATGTTGAAGTCCGAACCATCGACGACCCCGTCCAGGTTGGCGTCACCCGGTAACGAATGCAGCACTTCGGCCAGCAAATGCGCCACGTCCGCTTCATCCAACGTCGTGCTGCCGTCCAGATCGAGATAGGCGACGCCAGTGCCCGCCTGGACTGCGTCAAACAGCACGTCAATATCGTCCGCGGCGACAACTCCGTCGCCCGTAAAGTCGCCCGTGACATTGCCACCGAAGTCAACCGTACCCGGCGTGGGAATGGCCGCGACCCACGCTTGCCCGCGGTTTCCATAAAAGACCGGGGCACGGCGCTGCAACGAGTTTCCGATTCCGTCGGCAGCGCTCGGCCACGGCGCGCGATCGTCGTACAGAAATTCATCTTCGGTGACATGCGGAATGAAGGTCGGTTCATCGGGCGGCGGCGCATCCGGCCGTTCTAGTTCAATGCGCTCGCCATTGTCATCAAGCTGTCCGGCGTATCCGCCAGAGAGCGCAACGCTGTTGTCCAAACCGTAGTGGACACGAAAAGCGTCAACACGGCTGGCGTTCTGTGGGCTGGTCGGATCGAAGGACAGAATCAACAGATTCGATCCGGCTGCCAACGTCGCTGCGTTGTCAAACTCAAAATCCACTCCGCCGCGGATCCGCCAATCCGTGAGATCAACCGTCTCGCTCGTCGGATTGTGAATCTCTATGAACTCGAGATCGTCAGTGCTGAGGTCCGGTTCGACCGCCAGCGCCGCTGCCGACGGCGGGCCGGGGTTGTACTGCACCTCCGTGACAACAATTCGACCGACCCGTGGATGCAGGTTCGCGCAGCCCAGCGTGAGCCGCCCCTGGGGAGCCAGTCGCCCGCCGCCATTGGGGACCCGGCCAAACGACTCGCCCGCGAGCGAAGCACCAAAATGCACGTCGTCCACAAACGATGACACTCCCGCACTATCGTCGGGAATTGTCAGCCACACATCGTCGCCGCGCGAGCCGCTCAACGCAAAATCGTTGGGGCCGGGATCAAGCGGATTGGGATTGAAATCGCTTTCATCCAATACCAGGTACTTCCCTGGCTCCAGGCGTGTACCAGCGGGGATCATGTACTTGAGCAGGTCGTCGGCCGAATCGCTCAGCCGCCAGCCGCCGATGTTCACGGTCGCGGAAGTCGTGTTGTAAAGTTCAATCGAATCCGACTGGCCAGCCGGGTCGTCGGTGTTTGCCAACACCTCGTTGATCACGATGCCTAGCGGACCCTCGCCTGCGGCGCCCGGCGATCCACCAAATTCCGTACTGCCCCGCCAGCGATAGTATTTGCCGTACTGGTCGGCTGGTGTAACGGCGGCGTCGACAAGCACGAGAGAACCACCCACGCCATCGGCGCGCTCCGGCCACGGATCACGATCATCGTACTCAAACCGCAGAATCATTCCGCCATCCGAATCCTGAAGTTCAATGTCTTCGCCGCCATTGGCCAACCCACCGTCGTATTCCCCCACCGGCACGATCGTTGAACCGTAACGAGTCCGAAACGCGTCGATATCCCGTGCCACGACGATGCGCTGGCCAGGTCCAAGCGACACCGATCCAAACGTGAAATCGATTCCGTCCGCAAACGCAACTCCGTCCAGATTCAATGTCGTCGCGCCAAGTCCCTCGCTGATGTTCATGAGCTCGACAAACTCGAAATCATCATTATTCGTGAAGCCCGCGATTGCTTCATCCGGCGTGGAATCAGCCGGGTTGTACATGATCTCGGTGATCCGCAAGAACTTTTCCGACGGACGTTCCGTTACGGTGCTTGTCACGATAACCGCGTCGGAACCCACCAGCTCGCCGCGCAAGTTGTACGCCTCCAGCTGAATCGGATTGGCCCCAAAACCAAGTGGGACGCTCAGTTGCCAACTGTTTCGATCCGTCCACGTGGCCTCCAACGGCTGGTCACTGCCGGCGAGACGGATTTCGTGGACGTCGATCCAGCCGTCACCAGCGAGCGTGGCGCTTGGCTCGTTCACCGTAAAGTCATTGCCACCATTTGTCGTGATTTCAAAAGATACCTGTGGAGCCACAATTGCCAGTTGGTTCGTCACGTACTCGCCCCGCGCATCGACGTATTCCGTCAAGAACGCGGCCACATCCTCGCCAGTGATCTCGGCGTAATGATCAATCCAATCCGCAAGGTAGTCCGTGTTGTATGTTGTCTCGATCAGGTCAAGCAGGTGCTTGTAAAACAACCGAGTGTTGTGTGGGAGCGCGATCACAGGCTGCAGCCGACTCCCCCCGCGACCCAGAAGTGGAGCGGTCGGCGCGTAGAAGAATCCATGGTCCACGTCCCAGGGGAATGCGAGCACTTTCTGGTCCTCGGGCCGCACAAAAAGCTCCAGGTTATGGGCCAAACCCATGTTGTAAGTGTCTGCCCCTCCCGTCAGCGAGTGAAGTGACATCATCCGCATCCATTGGTCCACATCCATGACTTGTTGCGTTGCCTGGTCCCGCGCTGAGCCGCTTAGGCTGAACGCCTTGCCAAGATCGATGATCCGCTGAAAATCATCGCGATCTCTATTGTTCTTCAGCACGAAGTTCACGCGATAGGCTTCCGTGTCGTCTCCCAAGTCCGTGATCTCGGTCACCAGCACGGCGTTCGGGCCCCGCTTCAAGCTCTCCGGATCCCCATCCACGGTCTGCGTCGCGTGGTAAACCAGTTCGTATTTGAACAACGAACCATCGCCGCCATTCTCAAATTGCGAATCCAGGAAAACGTCCGAATAGCGGGCCATTTTCAGCAGGCCCAAACCCGTGTTCGTGGTCCGGGGCGCGTCAATATAGACAACGTCGTCGTACATGCCTGGAATACCGCCCCCGTGATGCGCGATCTGGTAGATGAGCAACTCGTGCGGACTGGCGCCCGGAGAACCACTGACCGGCCCCGTCCCATCGCCGTTGGTGAAGACGACTCCGCGATCAACGGCGATTGATCGATGCACGCCGCGGAAAAGCTGGTCGGGTTGGAAGCGGATATTGAAACCGGCAAGACCACCCCGGCGTCCGAAACCACTTGCCCTGAGCCGAACGCCAACGTCATAGAACACTTCGTAATCGTTATAGATCACCGTCGCCTCGATGCGATCGTTGCTCATCACGTTGGAATCCGTATGCAGAAAATCCGAATCGTTGGGCGTCATGATCAAACGAAATGAGTGCACCGCGGAGTTCGGAATCGCGCTGGAATCGACGCGGTACAGGGCGCGCGAGCCGGCGCCGCTTGCCGGGAACATGCTCGTCTCGCCCAGCCCGTCGGTACCTTCCAAGAAAAACTGTACGATCGCGCGATCTTCCTGTCCGGGGATCGTCGCCGTGTATTGCCCGTTCGAATCGAGTGCCCCGCCTAAATCCGGTGCCATCATCACGTTGATGAACGGTCCGCCATCGACGGCGTAAGAGAGCATCATCTGTGTGACGCCATCTGGGTCGTCCGCATGGACCGAAATCGTGACCGGCTCTCCGGCGGCGGGAACCACGGGGGCATGGCTCAAATCAGCGAAGGAGGGCCCGAGATTCAATGCCGCCGTACTGTTCAGGGCCCCGGGTGTTCCATGGCGATCCGGCACATCAAGAATGGCCGTCCGCGCCGCTTTGTTGAAATACAAACGTGTATTCAACTGCGGCGAGCCACTGATCCATTTAGCCCGGAAGGAGATCTCGTACTCGCCACCGACCTGAATGGCCGCGCCATCCGCGAACGTCGTCTCGCCATGATTGTGCATGTGCTCGGTCGCGCCGGTGGCCGTCAGACGAAGCACTTTGTTGCCCGCGTCGTCCGGATCGATGATCACCCCGCTGGTGTCGTGGTTGCCGATGATTCGCCAGGCGGCGGGAGACGTTCCCACCGTGTCCGTTTCGAACGTGCCGTTTTGCAATCGATTCACCGCGCTGCCTGCTGGGTCTTCGATTACTCGAATGTCGTCCAACAGGACCTCTCCCTCATCGAGTAAACCGATGATTAGTTCGTGAAACCCGGAAGGATTGCTCGCGCCCGAAGGCTCCAGTGCCGTTGCGAGGTAACGGTAGGTGCCCCACGAAGAACTCGCGCCTTCATCGCTTGGGGCCCAGCTTTCGGCCTTGGAGTTATCGGCATCCGGATCGCGCAGTTCCAGACTTGCACCGCCGCCATCGGCCTCCGCGGGCCACCGTCCTCCATCGTAGTAGTGAACCTCATCGGCCGGATTACCGTGCGCATCAAGCAGCGAGATATTCTCGTGCCGGTTTGACAAGCTGCCGGAAAAACTGCCGATGATTGAGTCGGCAACTTCCGGATACTTCGCGGCCAACACATCATTGTTTTTTGCCACCACCAAATAGCTTCCCGGGTCGATGGTCGTGCCTGTCGCAAACTCGAATCTCACCGCATCAGCTAGCTTCCACTGCGACAGATCGACGGGTGCCGTTCCTCGGTTATAGAGTTCAATCCACTGCTCGTCGGTCTCGCGAAAATCGGTGGCCGGCTCGGCGGTCTTTTGCACCGCGACGTCGACACCGAAAACAAGGTCCCTGGAGCCCGCCGCGCGCTGATGGACTTCGACACTCAGCGTATTCGTCCCCATAACTAGACCGTCGTGGGGAATAACGATGGGACCAGAAAGCTTCGCGTTGCTGACGCTGGCGGAAGCAACCGTCTCGGCGCCGATCTCTCCCTCGGGCATTTGAAATCGAAGAACTTCGACGCCGTTCAAATAAAACACGGCGCCGTCGTCGATCATGTGATTCAATGTTAGCTGAAAGTCACCGTCCAATCCGTCGAACCTAAAGTCTTGCTCAAAATAGTAGGTAATGGTCTGGCTATCGTATGGGTCCAACACCGTGCCCAAAGGAACTTGCAGGACGGCGCTCTCGACACCAATGGGGCCGGGGCCGGAAAACCAATTCGTGTTGTCAACTGCGTGAGCTGTCGTTTGCCAGTCGGCACCCAAGTCGGTCCCGGTCGAGTTGTATCGCCAAGGTCCGTCTATAGGTAAGAGTCGCGTTTCTTCGATCGTCGCCGGTTTACCTAAGATCGGCCGCGAGTGATACATGATTTCATTGATGACGATGTCCTCTTGGAGGTCAAAACTGTTAGCGCCGCCAGGTGTGGCTACATTGGGAAAAAGCCACTGGCCAGAACCGGCCGGCAATCGGCCTCGCAGGCGCGATTCGATCTCGACCGCGTCCACGACTGTGGTCTGCGTCGACTCCAGCAGAAACAAGCGGTCACCGGCAGCCGCATCGAAGCCCAATAAGTCTTGGTCAAAGACCGCGTAGCCGCCCGGCGGGAGGACCGGTCCGGGCAGCACAATCTGGCCGCCCGTGCCCCCTTCGGCGACGAGTACGAAACCGGCCAAGTCGACCGGCTCGTCGCCAATATTGAAAAACTCCACAAAGAATGAACTGTCCTCGGTTCCCGCGACCTCGTTGATCGCCACGGTTGGAGTTACGATCGTCGGATCGATGGGGCGGACGTCAGCGGTCAGTTCGAGCCCCAGCGCCATGTCAGAGTCAGTGGCAGCCGCCTGGTGGACTTCCACGGCCAGCACATTCGTGCCAGCGACGAGGCTTTCCGCGGGAATACTCACGCCGGCACCCAGCTCGGGCGTACCGATTTGGCTGCTGGCCAGTGTGTCATGACCCACGGCACCGGCCGGCATGTTGTTCCTCCACACTTCCACGCCGTTCAGATAGACAATGGCGCCGTCATCGATGAGTGCACGAATGGACAGATCAGTGCGCGCCGGTTCGTCGTTGAATTCGAACTCATGGCGGAAATAGTGAGTCGTTGGCCCCAGCGTCAACTCAGTTCCCGACAACAGAGAAACCTCGCGAATGGTCACATTGTCGATCGTCAAGGCTTGATCGGTGGGTATGTCGCGGGTTTGCTGAAACGTCAGGGTCTTCGCTGTGTTGTCCGCGACGAAGTAGAAGGCCTTGGCATGATACGGCTGGTTTACACCCGCCGCCGCGACGTCGGTGTCCTGAATGACCGCGTCGTCAAGCGTCACTTGCAGGTGCGGTGTGTCCGTGGCGGCACGCGCGTTGTAGTAATATTGAAGTTCGTACGTCTGTCCGGGAGTCAGTCCGTTGATGGTCTGGCTCAACGAGCCGGGCTGCTGCAGAAACGCCACGTGCGAACCGTCGGGAATCGTGCCATTGTCGTGAAACGGCCCACTGCTGCTGTTGATTCCGTATTGCCCTCCTTCGCTAGTGTAGACCCATCCCGCCAAAGGGTTACCGGTCAAGTATCCCGGAGATGGAGTGACATCACCCGTGGCTTCGAAGCTGGGGTTCTGAATCAGAACGTGATCGGAGTCACGTTGATTGATCGCTATCGCATCCAACAGCAACGAGTGATCCCCGACGGAGCCCACGTTCCGTAACATGAGCTGGCCTGATGAGACCGTTGGCGTGAACGGAACATTCGCTAAGTAGTAAGAATTGTCCCCGCTCACCGGAGTTACTTCGGTAGGCGGGATCAAGGTCGTGCCGGCAAAACTGACCGAAATGACGGGGTTGGCACCGCAGCACGCTCGTGCGTTGTAATAGAATTGAAGCCAATACTGCTTTGAGGTGTCCAGGCCGGAAATCGTCTGCGACAGCGAGCCAGTTCCTTGAATAAAGGCGATCTGCTGGTTGTCAGTTATCTCGCCGTTGTCCGCAAACGGAGCAGCACCGCCACTGGCTGGATTGATTCCCGTGCCGCCTTGCGTGGCCCAACCGCTGACGCCTCCGTAGCCAACTCCGGGATTGGTGTTCGATTCAAAGCTGGGATTCTGGATCAGTATTGGCGGCTCGTTGGTGTGCACCGGAGCTACCGGGTCTGTCGGGACAAGCTGAATGTCACCAGCGGCGAACAGGCCCGGCCCCTCAATCCAGCTAGTGTCATTAAAGGCGGGATTTCGCCACGCCGTACCAAGATCAGTACCTGAGTCGTCGTACCGCCATGTCGAATCCA